>JACQVA010000252.1 GCA_016210005.1 Deltaproteobacteria bacterium
GACAAATTGCGTCCCTTTCGGCCATGGGCCTCGGCCTGACAGTACACAGTACTGTCAGACTGGTGAGGATTTGCCCGGTCGGCTGCACGTTACCCACAGATTTGTCGCACACCCGCCGGGGAGGGCGCGCGCGAGTGATTTGCATTAGACGGCGATTGGGGTAAGCTCCCGCCCGCACAAGGAGAAACTGTTACTATGGCACGGATCACCGTCGAAGATTGTCTGGACAAGATCCCCAATCGCTTTCAGCTCGTTCTGTTGAGTGCTCGCCGCGCCAAGCAGTTACTCAAGGGCGCCCGCCCTTTGGTGGAAACCGACAACAAGGAAGTGGTGACGGCTTTGCGTGAAGTGGCCAGCGGCAAGGTCGGCATGCGTTATCCCGAAGACGAGGAAGCCGGCGACTGAATGGACAAACGCGCCCCCGCGGCCGTCGCCGCGGCGGTTTGATCTTACGTTCTGCGGCGCTGTCATGGCGGCCGAACAGTCGGAAGACTTTTACGCCATTCTCGGGGTGCCGCGCTCGGCTACGGCCGACGACGTCAAGAAAGCCTACCGCAAGCTGGCGCGCAAACATCACCCCGATCTCAACCCCGGCAACAAGCAAGCCGAAGAGCGCTTCAAGCAGATCTCGCGGGCGCACGACGTCTTGTCGGACCCCGAGCAGCGTAAGCTCTACGACGAGTTCGGCTCAGTCGGGCTACATGCTGGGTTCGACGCGGCGCGGGCACGTAAGTACGCTGGCGCGGCCGACTTCGGTGATAGCGGCGGCCGGGGCGGCTTCGGGCGCTATGCCCGGTTCGAGGATATCTTCGGTGAGATCTTCGGCGAGCCCAGTCAGCCCGGCGGCCCGGCCCGTGGCCGCGATCTCGAGTCGGAGATCGCGATCGCGATGCTCGATGCCATCCGCGGTCTGGCGACCACCATCGACCTCCAGCCTGCCGAAGCCTGTGCCACCTGCGCCGGCTCGGGTCAGCAACGCGGCGCCGGCGCTAGCACCTGCCCGGAATGCGGCGGGCGGGGACAAGTTCGTACCGGTCACGGGCCGATCGCTATGCTCCGCACTTGCCCGCGCTGTGCCGGCGCCGGCCAGATCGGGATGGCGGCCTGTGCGGCATGCAGTGGGCGCGGGCAGACGCTGCGCAACGAGCGCCTGGCGGTGCGCATCCCCGCCGGTGTGGACGACGGCTCGCGCGTGCGCGTGGCCGGCAAAGGCGGGGCTGGTCTCGCCGGCGGGCCGCCGGGAGATTTGTTCCTCGTGGTGCGAATCAAGCCTCACCCTCTGCTGGAGCGCCGCGGCCACGACCTTTACTTGGAGGTGCCGGTGACGGTGCGCGAGGCAGCGCTCGGGGCCACGATCACGGTGCCGACACCAGATGGCGAGCTACGGGTGAAAGTGCCTCCAGGAAGTCAGAGCGGACGGCAACTGCGGTTGCGCGGTCACGGCGTGCCGGTGCTCGGCAGCGGCGGGCGCGGCGACCTCTATCTGCGGCTGATGGTGCAGGTGCCGCCGGCGGAGCAGGCCGAGCGGGTGCAAGCGGCGCTCGATGCCATCGAGGGCGCCTATCAATCCAAACCGCGCGCCGAACTGCGCTTTTGATCATGGCTACCCACTACCTCAAAATGGCCGAAGTGTTGGAACGACTCGCCGTCGACGCCCAATACGTGCACACCCTCGAAGCTGAAGGCCTGATTCATCCCAAGCGCACGCTCGAAGAGGAGATCGTGCTCTCTAGCGAAGACGCCGACCGCATCCGGGTGGTGCGCATCCTCACCGAGGAGCTGGACGTCAACCTCTGCGGCGTCGAGGTCATACTTCACATGCGCGAGGAGATGGTCGCGATGCAGCGGCAGTTCGATGAAATCCTGGCGGCCGTGGTCAGCGAGCTGCGCGAGCGCCTCAAGCGCTGAAGCGGGGGCGCGCTAGCGCCTGCTGGCCACGCTTGCCACAGTGGGCCAAAGTCGTTACTTTTCACACCAGTTTGTCTCATCGCCATGGCCGACGAGCACCCCAAAGCGGACGACGATCAGTTGAAGGAGATACCGGCAAGTGAGCCGCCGGCCATCGAGGAGGACACCGAGGACACCGCGGTCGTCAGCTACGACCCGTTACAGCGCTATCTGGCCGAAATCCGCCGCTACCCGCTGCTCTCGCGCGAAGAAGAGTACCGCTTGGCGGTCGAGTACCAGCAGACCGGCAACGTTGAGACCGCCTACCGGCTGGTGACGGCCAACTTGCGGCTGGTGGTGCTCATCGCTCGCGAGTACCAGCGCGCCTTTCGCCAGATCATCGACCTCATCCAAGAAGGCAACATCGGCCTGATGGAAGCGGTGAAGAAGTTCGACCCCTACCGTGGCATCCGCTTTCCTTCGTACGCGGCCTGGTGGATTCGTGCCTACATCATTCGCTACGTCATGAACAACTGGCGGCTGGTGAAGATCGGCACCACCCAAGCCCAGCGCAAGTTGTTCTTCAACTTGCAAAAGGAAAGGCAGCGGCTGGAGGCCGAGGGTTTCACCCCGGGTCCGAAGCTGCTGGCCCAGCGCCTCGAGGTCAAAGAGAGCGAAGTCGTCGAAATGGAGCAGCGGCTGGCGGCCCGCGAGCTGTCGGTGGATACGCCGATGGGCGACGACAGCACCATGACCATGCTCGACCTCTTGCCCAGCGCCGAAGCCACCACCGAGGAGCAGTTCGCCGATGCTGAATACCAGCGGCGTCTGCGCCAGAAAATCCAGCAGTTCGGTACCACGCTGAAAGGCAAGGAGAAGGTAATCTTCGATGCCCGCCTGCTCGCCGAGGATCCGCTCACCTTGCAGGACATCGGCAGCCAGTACGGCATCAGCCGCGAGCGCGTGCGCCAACTCGAGGCGCGGCTGAAGAAGAAACTCAAGCGCTATCTCGAAAGCGAGTTCGAGGATCTCAGAGATTCCAGCGTCGAGATCGGCTGAGCGCAACCGCCGCCGGCACCAAGCCTGGCCGTGCGCTCGCCGGCATCCTTGCCCGTCCTATTCCCGCATCGTATAGTGCCGCCGCTTGACCAAGCGCTGGCGGCGGAAGAGGTGTTCGACATGACTGCAATGCACGGTGGCCGCGTGGTGGCCAAGGCCCTCAAGGCCGAGGGGGTATCGTTCGTCTTCACGTTGTGCGGCGGGCACGTGATGTCGATTTACGATGGCTGTGTCGATGAAGGCATCGGCGTGATCGACGTACGCCACGAGCAAACCGCGGCACACGCCGCCGACGGCTGGGCCAGGGTTACCGGGCAGCCGGGGGTCGCCATCGTAACCGCCGGCCCCGGTCTGACCGACGCGGTGACCGGTGTCGCCAGTGCCCACCGCGCCAACGTGCCGATGGTGATTTTCGGCGGCCAGGGCCCGCGCCCGTTCGCTGACATGGGTTCGCTCCAGGACATGAACCACGTCGAGCTGATGCGGCCGATCACCAAGTGGGCGGTGGCGGTGCCCGAGGGACGGCGCTTGGCCGAGTACGTGGCCACAGCATTTCGCATCGCGACCACCGGCCTGCCGGGGCCGGTATTCCTCGAAATGCCGATCGATCAGTTGTTCAACGTTTACGAAGAAGACAAGCTGGTGTTCCCCAAGAGCTACCGCACCGAGGCCGGCATCGCCGGCGACCCGCGCTACATCGAGCGCGCCTTCGAGCTGCTCAAGCGGGCGCAGCGGCCGGTGGCGTTGGTGGGAACGCAGCTGCGCTGGTCGCGCCGGCGCGAGGCTTATCATCCCTTCGTCGAGAGCTTCGGACTGCCGGTGTACGTCAACGGCCTCGGCCGGGGTTCGCTGCCACCCGACCATCCGAACTTCTTCTCGCAGACGCGCAAGGACGCGCTCAAGCAGGCCGACGTGGTGCTGATATTCGGCACCCCGCTGGATTTCCGCCTGGGTTACGGCCGCGAGAGCCACTTCAGCGCCGAAGCCAAGCTGATCCAAGTCGATCTCGACGGCGGTGAAATCGGGCGCAATCGTGCGATTGAGGTCGGCATCATCGGCGACACCGGCATCGTCATGGAACAGCTCTCCACCCTGGCGCGCGCCGAGGGGTTCTCCGCGGCGTTGGTGAAGCCCTGGCTCGACCAAATGCGCGCACTCGAGCGGCAGAAGTGGGCAAGCATGGGCGCCGAGCTGAACTCCGAGGCCACACCGATCAACCCGCTGCGTGCCTGCAAGGAGATCGCCGACTGTCTCGGGCCGGAGGCGATCGCCGTCGGCGACGGCGGGGATTTCGTCGCCACCGCCGCCTCGGTACTACGCATTCACCAGCAAGGCCATTGGCTCGACCCTGGACCGCTGGGCACGCTTGGGGTCGGCCCCGGCTACGCCATGGCCGCCAAGCTGGCCAAGCCCCGCAGCCCGGTGGTGATCATTTACGGCGACGGCTCTTTCGGGCTCCACGCGATGGAATTTGAGGCCATGGTGCGCCAGAAGATCAACGTGGTCGGGATCATCGGCAACGACGGCGCCTGGCAGCAAATCCGCCGCGGCCAGGTGCAGCTCTACGGCGAGGAGCGCGCGGTGGCCACCAAATTGGGAGAGGTCCGCTACGACCAAGTCGTCGCCGCCCTCGGCGGGCACGCCGAATACGTCGAGCGCCCCGCCGACATCCGCCCGGCCTTGCAGCGGGCGCTGGCGGCCGGCAAGCCGGCCTTGGTGAATATCAAGATCGGCAGCAGTGATTTTCGCAAGAACGCGGTGTCGATCTAACAGCCAGGGCTCCAGGAGGCGGTCGGGGAAACGATGCGTGGATGAATGCGACGCGCGACACCACTGCTGCCATCATCGTCATCGGCAATGAAATCTTGTCGGGCAAGGTGGTCGACACCAACTCGGCCTATCTCGCCGCCGAGCTGCGCGGCCTCGGGGTCGCGCTGCAGCGCATCGTGGTGATTCCGGACGAGGTCGCGGTGATTGCCAACACGGTGCGCGACTGCCACAGCGCTCACGACCTGGTGTTCACCTCTGGCGGTGTTGGCCCGACACACGACGACGTGACCATCGCCGGCGTGGCGCAGGGGCTCGGGCGCGCGGTCGTGCGTAACCCGATGCTTGAACAACAGCTGCGCGAGCTGTTCGGCGACAAGATCAACGAGGCCCGGCTCAAGCTCTGTGAGACCCCCGAGGGCGCCGAGCTGGTATTCGGTGGCCACGCCAACTTTCCCGCGCTGCGCTGCGAGAACGTCTACATCCTGCCGGGGATTCCGGAACTCTTGCGCGACAAGTTCGAGGCCATCAAACAACGCTTCGCGACCGCGCCCTACCATCTGCGCGTGGTCTACACGCGCACCTACGAGAGCACGATCGCCGCTTCGCTGACGCAGACGCTGGCGGCCTTTCCCGAGTTGCAGCTGGGCTCGTATCCGAAGTTGAATCACCCGGAGTATCAAGTGCGCGTGACACTGGAGTCGAAAGACCGTGATTACGTCGACCGGGCACTCGATCATCTGATGAAATTGCTGCCGCCGGAGGCGGTGGTGCGGACGGAATAAGTGTGGTGAGTAAAGGGAGCAAGGAGGTGTGTGATGAGGTGCAAGATCGTAGCCGCGATGCTGTTGGCGAGCCTGCTGCTGGCGGGACGGGCGAGTGCAGCCAAGCTGGAGGCCGGCGGTGAGAACTACGGCCAGGACGCCGCTTACGGCTCATTGGCGGTCCTGAGCAACCTGCTGTACATGCCGTTCAAGGTGGTCTACGCCACCTTGGGCGGAATGACCGGCGGCTTGGCCTACGTGCTCACGGTTGGCAACCTCGAAGTTGCCGAAGCCGTGTGGAGCCCGTCGCTGGGCGGCACCTACGTGGTGACCCCGGCGATGCTGCACGGCGAAGAAGAGTTCCTGTTCAGCGGTCCCAGCCGCGACAGCAAGTGAGCCGAGTGCCGTCAGCCGAGCGTTGACCGTCAACGAGGAGGCGCCGCCGCGGGGGTACCGCCGGCGGCGGTGCCTGAGCTAGACTCCGATGTACTACTTTGGACTGCGGGCAAAGCCCGCGCTGAGGAGGGTGCGATGAACAACAAGGTGATCCTGGGCGCCGTCGGTGTCGTGGTGGTGCTGGCGGTCGGATTCGCGGGCTACCGTTACATGCAGATTCAAGCGGCTGCCAAGAAGTGGGCGGGTCCGCACAAGGAGATCGTCGAAGAAAAGATCACCAAGGAAGGCCAGGTGACGACCACCCGCTTCGTGTCGATCGTCGACGCGCCGCTGGCGGCAGTGGAGAAAGCGTTGGGCGAACCCGAGCGCAGTCAGGAGAGCATCGAGAACATCACTCTCTCCAAACTGCTCAAGAGCGAGGGTAACAAGAAGGTCGTCGAGATGAACCTGCGCGCCCTCAATCTGCCGTTGCAGTACTACACCATGGAATTCACCATGTACCCCGACCAGCATCGCATCACCTTCAAGACGGTGGAGTCGCAGGCGCAGGATATCGAGGGCGAGTACAAGCTGGAAGGTTCACCGGACGGCACGCGCACGCGCATCGAGTACAGCTCGAAGTCGCGCGACAAGATCGCCGTGCCGCTTCCGCAATCGGTCATCGACGGCGCCAATCGCGAGACCTTCGTCAACACCATTCGCGGTTTGAAGAAGAGCATCAAGGCGGGCGGGTGAGGGCCTGAGCAAGGAACTGCCGAGGCATCGTGGTTCTGCCCGTCTTCACGCCGGCGTCCTTACGAGCAATGATCGAGCGCGTTTGACACGCCGGCCTGGGGTGACTACTTGGCCGCCATGGCTGAAAGCCGGGCAGGCGATCCCTCTCGACCACTGGAGCGCACCGCCCTTGCCGTTCTTCTGTGCCTGGCGGCCGGCAAGCTGCTGATTCACCTTCTCACCAACGGCAATTACGGCTACTTTCGCGACGAGCTGTACTACATCGCGTGCAGCGATCGCCTCGCCTGGGGCTACGTCGATCATCCGCCGCTGTCGATCGGCATCCTGGCGGCAACGCGTGCATTGCTCGGTAACTCGATCTTCGCCATCCGGTTGCCCGTGGTCCTTACCGGCGCGCTCTGCGTCATTCTCACCGGCCTGCTGGCGCGCCGCCTCGGCGGCGGTCGCTACGCTCAGGGGCTCGCGGCCTTGGCCTACTTGACCACGGCGATCTCTCTGACCATGTCGAGCTTCTTCTCGATGAACGCCTTCGACCTGCTTTTTTGGCTGGCGTGCACGCACATCGTCGTGCGGCTGGTGGAGAGCGGCAACCCGCGCTGGTGGCTGCTGCTGGGCGTGGTTGCCGGGCTGGGCCTGCTCAACAAGTACAGCGTCGCCTTCGGGGTCTTCGGCCTGCTGGTGGGCATGGCGCTGACGCCGAGCCGCCGCCTATTGCTGAGCGGCCGGCTGCCGGCCGGCGGGGCGCTGGCCGCGTTGATATTTCTGCCGCACCTGGCGTGGGAAGTCGCCAACGGGCTGCCGACGGCGGAGTTCATTCGTAACGCGACCGCGCACAAGATCGTGGCAATGTCACCCGCGGCCTTCTTCGGCGCGCAGGTCATCGAGAACAATCCGTTCACTACCCCGCTGTGGCTGGCCGGCCTCGGGTATCTTCTGTTTGCGCCGGCCATGCGGAAGTTCCGGCCGCTAGGTGTGATGTACGTTGTCGTGCTGGTGATATTCCTGCTACAGCGGGCCAAGCCCTACTACCTCTCGCCCGCGTACCCGGCGCTGCTGGCGGGCGGAGCCGTCGCCGCCGAGCAGCTCGGGCGGCGCTGGCTGCGGGTGGCGGTGGTGATCTGGCTCGTCATCGGCGGTGTCATCATCGGGGCGATGGCAATTCCCGTGCTGCCCCCAGCAACTTACATCCGCGTCGCCCGGGCACTCGGCATCGCGGCACCGCAAGAAGAGCGCAGTCACACGGCGGAGATGCCGCAGGTTCTCGCCGACCGCTTCGGCTGGGAGAACCTGACCGCGACCATTGCCCGCGTCTATAACGCGCTGCCGCCGGAGCAGCGTGCGCAAGCGGCGATCGTAACAGGCAACTACGGCGAAGCCGCCGCGGTCGATTTCTTCGGCCCGCGCCACGGCCTGCCGCCGGCACTCAGCGGCCACAACAACTACTGGCTATGGGGGCCTCGCGGCATAACTGGTGAGGTGGTGATTGCGGTCGGCATCCCGAGGGCAGACTTGGAGAAATACTTCGCGGCGGTGGTGCAGGCCGACACCATCGTCTCACCCTACGCTCTGCCCTTCGAGACCAACCTGCCGGTCTTCGTCTGTCATCATCTACAGATGCCGATCGCGGCAGCCTGGCCGCTGCTAAAGCGCTACATGTGAAGCCGGGCCGGAAGGCAGCGCCCGGTAACGCTGCTCAGGGTGCCGCTGCGGTCTTCTCCGCCAGAATCGCCGCCTGCTCGTCGGCAGTGCCGAACAACGATTCGAGCACCCAGGTGCGCTTGAAGTAGTAATGCGCGGGCACCTCCCAGGTGTAGCCCATGCCGCCGTGAAGCTGGATACAGGCGCGGGAGTTCTTCATCGCGGCCTCGGCCGCCACCAGCTTCGCGGTCGCAACGGCGCGTTCCACGTCGCCGACTTCTGGGTGGTCGAGTGTGGCGGCGGCGGCGTAGACGGCGGCGCGCGCCAACTCCTGTCGGGCGAACATGTCGGCCATCATGTGCTTGAGCGCTTGGAACGAGCCGATTGGCCGGCCGAACTGCTCGCGTATCTTCGCGTAGCTAACGGCCACCTCCAGCGTAGCTTCGGCAACGCCGAGCAGCTGCGCGGCAACCAGCGTCGCGCCTTCGAGCCGCAGGCGCCGGGCCGCGTCGGCGCCGGCGATCCGGTCGCCGTCGGGGAGCTGCTCTGCATAGTGCAGCGGCGTCAGCGGATCGAGCGGCGTCGCCACCGGTCGAACCGGCGCCCGCTTGGGATCGAGCCGGGCGACTCCATCGGGCTTCAAGATCAGCAAGACGCCGAGTGCGTCCCGGTGCTCCACCAGGTATGGCGCTGGCGCCGCGCCCGCGAGATCGAGCCCTCCCACAACCACGGCGCCGCTGGCGGCACCGCCCACGAGATCGGCGGCGAGATGGCTCCACACCAACGGCCCGGGCGCCAGGCAGCGCCCGAGCTCTTCGAAGACGAGCACGGCCTCTGCCATCCCCAGCCCCGAGCCCCCGCGCGCTTCCGGCCGCCGCAGGCTGAAGACGCCAAGCTCGGCCAGCTCCTGCCACAACGAGCGATCGAAGCCTCCCTTGGTAGCCAGCTCATGCAGCAAGCTGACAGTTACCCGCGTGCGGCAGAACGAGTGCACGGCGTTGCGCAGCTCTTGCTGTGTTTCGGTTACGCGAAAATCCATCGCCGGCCTCAGCGCTCTTTGGGCAAGCCGAGGATGCGCTCGGCGATGATGTTGCGCTGGATCTGCGAGGTGCCGGCAGCGATGGTGAGACTAATCGACTTGAGCGCCGTCGCTAGAAATCGCTTGCTCGGCAGTCCGCCCACGTCGTCGCGGCTCAAGCCGGCGCGCCCGAGCACGCGCATCGCCAAATCGCCGAGGCGCTGATCCAACTCGCTGTAGAGCAGCTTGACGGCCACGCCGGCAATCCCGGGTACACCGGTCTTGCTACTCTCCGACACGCCCATCTTGACCATGGCCCAGAGCGCGTCGAGTTCCGCTTGCGCGTGCCCGATCTCCTTGCGCAAGGCCGTGTCGTCCCAGGCGCGGGCGTCGTCGCGCGTCACCTGCCGCGCCGCCCGGGCGATGTCGGCGAGAAACTCCTGCTGCGAGTAGATCGCCGCGGCGAAGGCGGTGCCGCGCTCGAAACGCAGCGTGACGTTGGTGACCCGCCAGCCATCGTTCTCCGCGCCCACCCGATCCTCGACCGGGACGCGCACGTCCTCCAAGAACAGCTCGTTGAACTCGCCTTCGCCGACCAACGTCCGCAGTGGCCCGATCTCGATGCCGGGAAGGTTCATCGGCAGGATCAACCAGCTGATGCCCTTGTGCTTCGGCGCCGCGGGGTCGGTACGCACCAGCAGCTCGCAGTAGTCCGCCACTTGCGCGTAGGTAGTCCAGATCTTGTGCCCGTTGACGACGTAGTGATCACCGTCGCGCACGGCGCGCGTCTGCAAGCTCGCCAGGTCGGAGCCCGCCCCGGGCTCCGAGAAGCCCTGACACCACACCTCCTCGCCTTTTAGGATACGCGGGATGTGGCGGGCCTTCTGCTCTGGCGTCCCCTCGGCGATGAGCGTGGGCCCGCCGTGCTTGATGCCGACGAAATTGATCCCGACATACGGCGCCCGGGCGCGGGCGATCTCTTCGAAATAGACGAGCTGCTCGGTCGGCGAAGCGTCGCGGCCGCCGTACTGCTTGGGCCAATCGATGCAGGCGTAGCCGGCCTGGTAGAGCGTGCGCTGCCAGCCCGTGTCGTACGCACGGCGAGCCGGCCAGTCGTGAGGCGGAGGCGGATCGCCGTAGGCGGGTACGGCGTCGTTCAGCCAGCTGCGGAATTCCCCGCGGAACTTCTCGTCAGCTTCCGAGTAACGTAGATCCACCCGACCCTCCTTCCCGCTCAGGCAGGCGCGCGCATTCTGGCCAAGCGGGAGAATAACTGCAAGCCAGCGGCGCGCGGGTACGTCGAATTCGTGGGTAACCGAGCAGATGGCGGTCTTGTCGCTCGCCCGCGATGCTCGCGGGAGAGCGATGGCCCCGCGTCTGCTAAACCACCGCACGGCGCCACAAGCTGCCCGGTGCTGGCGTTAGATTTCATCGGCAGCTTTTGCCCGTCGTTGGCTTGCGTGTTACTCACTCGGGAACTGTGGCTCCAGGGGTTGATGGTTCGAAACCCTTCCCCCACCCTCATCGATTTCCTGCCGGGTCAACACGGCGCCACTTGAGTTGCGGGCGCAGGTGTGGTGAGAGTGCTCGGCAACGTGGCGTGGGCCGCTAGCTCAGATGGCTAGAGCAGCTGACTCTTAATCAGCGGGTCCCGAGTTCGAGTCTCGGGCGGCCCATTCTCTCCCGCCCTTGTGCCACAAGGGTTTGCGCGGTTTCGAGCGGAAAAGGTGTCGCGCCGGCCGTTCGCCGTGTAAGCACTATGTAAGCAGTTGGACGAAAGTCGCGGCCCCGCCGGGTTCACCCGGCCCGGCCGCGCATGACGCTTTGGCGCGCCGTCTCGGGCACCCACGACTTCCCGGCGGGTCGGGTCGGCCGGCCCCCGGCGGCCCGCAGTTCTGCCAGCAAACGTTGCAGTCGTGCGAGCGTTCGATGCGCCCCCCGCCGCTCGGCCTTTGCCGCGGCTGTGTAGTCGCCATGCTTCAGGGCGTTTTGGTTCCCCGCTGGCGCGCCGTTGCCCGCAGCGCCCCCGTGCATGCGGCAGCGCCGCCGGCCGCGCACGCTCGGTGCCCGGCAGGGCGTGCCGGCCCGGGTTCGAGCGCCGCAGCGCGGCGCCGTGCTCGGGTCACCCGATCGGTTGCCGTGCTTCAGGCATGGCTTCGTTGTGCATGGGTTAGTTTGCTTGTTCTTCATCGCTCCCCCCACCCCCCCGGTGGTTCACGGCTCCGACGATCGCTTGCCCGCCGGCTTCGACGGTCACGTGCTCGACGCGCACGGTCTGTTGCCCGCCTTGCCCGCGCAGCCGCGCCAGTGCCTCGGTTTGTGCCGCGAACGTGCGCAGCAGCTTGGTGGCCAGGCTCCCGTACGTCGCCAGCAGGTCCAGCCGGTCGGCCCGGGTCGCCCGGCTCAGCATGGTCATGGCCAGGTTGTGGCAGCCGACCATTTGGACAGCCAGCATGCCCTCGATCTCGCCGCGCGGTTCTATACCCGCCAGCACCGCCAGCGCCGTATCGCATTGCCCGGCCGTGTCGGTGCCCGCGACTGTGCTGGCTGCCTGCTCGGCAAGGTGGACCATGGCGTGGGGGTCGGTCGTGCCCACGGCCGCGGCAAGCCGTGCTGCACCCACCAGCGGCTCCCGCTTCGGTAGTACGCGGCCCATGGCTACAGCTCCCGCACCTCCGGCCAGCGCTGGCGATCGTGCCAGACGTGCACCAGCCGCTTGCAGTTCGCGGGGCAGGGGAAGGCGGCCAGCGTCTCGCGCTCCGCCGGCGCCGGCGCCCGGTTGCTCTTGCACTGCACAAGCACGAAGTCGGTGGCACTCACGCCGATCAAGTCCCAGGCGCCGAGACTGCCCGCGGCACGGGTCACGCAGTACCCGGCGGTTTCGAGGAGCCGGCGCGAACGGTGCTCGTTCCTGGTGCCCTTGCGCTTGGCGTTCATGGTACCCGCTCCCGCAACGCCCGTACCCGGCACCACAGCACGAAACCCCAACCGGCCAGGTCAAGGCACTCATCCTCGATTTCGCCCAGCAGCTCGCCGGGCGGCCGGTGGAAGCTCCGGTCGCCGTAGGTGACGGCGCCCACCTCGAGGCGCTTGGCGACGGCCGCGGCGAAGGTCGGGAAGGTGTCGGTCATTGCAACACCCGTGAGGTCGGAAACGTCGCCTTGACCATCCCGATGGCTTGCAGCTCGGCCACGGTTTTGCCCCGGAGCCGCTCGACTTCGTCGAAGTAGATCACAGGGAGCCCGGCCCGGAGAATCTCGGGATGGTCGGCAAGGGTGTCGTCGTCGGCTACCACCCACACGTCACCGATGGCCGTTCCAACCAACTTGAAGGCCACCAGCTCGCCGGTGTCGGGGTCGAACGTAGTGGAAAAATGTTCGCGGTTACGTTCCGGAATCGAC
>JACQVA010000253.1 GCA_016210005.1 Deltaproteobacteria bacterium
TCGGCCTGACAGTACACAGTACTGTCAGACTGGTGAGGATTTGCCCGGTCGGCTGCACATTACCCGCAGATTTGTCGCACACCCAGCTGATAGCCAACAACGCGACGGGGTCGCCTTCGCGCTCGGCATGTGCCACACTGCTGGCATGGTCGCGGAGTACCACGATCAGTCCGATGTGATTGATGAAGGTTTGCTGGACTACTTCCTCGAGTTGGGCTTGAAGGAGCGGATCCAGAGCGCCGCCAATTTGGCCAATGCCGTCGAGAGACTTCGCCGCATTCGATCCGCTGACGATTCTGAGCACGCTGCGTGACATCGAGTATCTGGTGATCGGCGGGTTCGCGGCCATTCTCTACGGCGCCCCCACGACCACCGCCGATCTCGATATCCTGCCGCTGGCCACCGCAGAGAACATCACGTCGCTCGGCGATGTGCTCACGGCTCTGCACGCCGTCATTCGCGAGCCGCGCTCAACCGGGCGGCGACTTGTAGTGACCGCCGAGTTGCTGCAGCGGGCCGCCGCGGGCGCGAGCCCGGGTGGACAACTGCGCACGCGCACCGCGGCCGGCCCGCTCGATATCCTTTGGCGTCTGCACGATGGCCGAGGCTATGGCGATCTCGTCGGCCGGTCCTGCTTACTGACGGAGGAAGAATTGCGGGTTCGCGTGATTGGCCTCGACGATCTGATCGGGATCAAGAGTACCATCGGCCGGCCGCAAGACCGGGTCGCGTTGCCCTATCTCCAAGCGATCCGCCGCCGTACCGGGACGCCTTGACCAACACCAGCAAGCGCCGCGCGGCGTTCAGGCTGGGACGAGTCGCCAGTTGGCGGCATCCCACTCGAATCCCTTCAGCCCGCGAACGATCAGCTTGGGTGCGCTAATGCCGAGAGCCAAGAACCTGGGTTCCCTCCTCGGCGGCATCACCCGCCGCGGAGGAGGGTCAGGGTGGAGGCTGTTGGTGGTCGCGAATGCGCGCGATCACTTCGTCGAGCAGGGAGCGCTGAATGAAGAGCGTTGAGCGCCGTGGCAGCTCGGTCAGCACGTCGATCACTTCCGCGACCGTGCGCTGCCCGGTTCGCCGCCCGGCGCTCTCGCCCCGCGTTTGCTTGCGTGGAGAGGGTTGGGGTGAGGGGTTCGTTGCCCGTGGAAACGTGCGGCCCGGTGAGCAGCTCGAGGTCAAGCCCCGGTTGCATCGCGAATGCGACGCTCAACACGCACGCGCCAAAGCTCACCGAGGTGAGCAGCAAAGCGCCGGCGGGTTCGTAGACGGTGGAGCGCGACCTCGATCGCCGCCGGCCCGGCCAGAGCAAGCTCACCACGCCGCGCGACGAACCCGATCGCGGCGAGGCTTTCTCCGGCGGCGCGGTCAAGTGCGGCTGACGGGCCTTCTCCGCACGTCCGTCGCACCCGGTGTAGAGATCTTGCACGCAGACATGGCCTTCGATATGGGTACCCATATGAAGACAACCATCGAGATATCCGATCCGCTCTTGCGCGAGGCCCGGGCTCTGGCGGCGCGCCAAGGACAGACGTTGCGCCAAGTCGTCGAGGCGGGTCTGCGCCAGGTCGTCGGCGCGCACAAGGGACGCAAGCAGTCGTTCCGGCTGCGCGACGCGAGTGTGGGCGGAAAAGGGTTGCGGGACGGGCTGCACTACGACGACTGGGGCAAGATCCTCGACATCGCCTACGGCAACCGTGGATGATCGCGGTCGATAGCAACCTGCTGGTGTATGCCCATCGCCGCGACTCGCCGTGGCACCGTGAGGCCTCGCGCTGCCTCAAGGAGCTGGCCGAGGGACGGGCCGCGTGGGGCATTCCCTGGCCCTGCGTGCACGAGTTCCTCAGCATCGTGACGCACGCGCAAATCTACCGACCGCCCTCGACGCTGGCGCAAGCGATCGACCAGGTCGCCGGCTGGCTCGCCTCACCAACGCTTGTGCTGCTCACCGAAACCGCAGACTACTGGGAGCACCTCCGGCGCGTTCTCAACCAAGCGCGAGTGGCTGGTCCCAAAATCCACGACGCCCGCATTGCCGCGCTTTGCCAAGCCCACGGCGCGCGCGAGCTGTGGACGGCCGACCGCGACTTCAGTCGCTTCGCTGGCCTGCAAGCCAAGAACCCGCTGGTGGCCTAGGGCCACGCGGAGGCTCGGACACAACCTTCACCACGAAGAACACGAAGGGCACGAAGGGAGCCGCGCGAAGGCGTCATGAGTTCGCCCCCCCCGGAGCGCGACGCATGACCACGACTGCCGCGTCACCCGGCCCCCTCGCCCCGCATTTGCCTGCGGGGAGAGGGTTGGGGTGAGGGGTTCGTTGCCCGTGGAAACGTGCGGCCCAGTGAGCAGCTGGAGATCAAGCCCCGGTTGCTTCACGAATGCGCGATCACTTCATGGAGTTGGAGACCCGTATCACAAGAGCCAGTCACGAATCACGGGGCACGACGTGGAAGCTACCAGTGCACGGTGATCGGGTAACCGGCGAAAATCGGATCCTTGCTGAGGAGCACGGCGTCCTCGACCAGCGCCTGCGCGATCAACAGGCGATCGAAGGGATCTCTGTGGCGGGCGGGCAGTTGCTGCACCGCCAAGACGTGTTGCAGCTCCACTGCGAGCACGCCGAGGCGATTGCGCTGCTGCTGGCTGGTGATCGCGTCGGCGAGGGGCAGGCTCAAGGTCAGTTTTCCGAGCGCGGCTTTGATCACCATTTCCCACACGCTCGCGGCGCTCAGGAGCGACGTGTTTGCGGGGTCGAGGCACGCGGCGGTCGCCCGCGCCAACAGTTTCGCTGGGTCGCTATCCCAGCAAATGAAAGTGTGCGTATCGAGCAGCACCTTCATGCTGGTGGCAACCAGAACTCCTCGGCAAGCGGCTCGTCGAAATCCTCGCGGGCGCGCAGGGCTCCCCGGTGGAGTCCGAGAACACGCGTGGCTGCGGGCGGCGTCACGGGAACCAGCCGCGCCAGTGGCTTCTCGCCCTCGGTGAGCACGACTTCGGTGCCGGCCCGGAGCAACGCTACGACCTCAACCCAGCGCGACGGGGCATCGGCGAGGTCAACGGTGTGCGCTTCAACCAGCCATAGTTGCAGGGTGCGCCGAAGCGTTCCCGGCAGCAAGCGCGCCGCCAGTGTCGATACCAGCGCCGCCGCCGCAAGCGCGGCCAGTGCCGGCGCGGGAGACATGCTTTGAATTCCACCAGCCTACGAACCCGGCCCCCGGCCCCCTCGCCCCGCGTTTGCTTGCGGGGAGAGGGTTGGGGTGAGGGGTTGAGCGCGGCTGGCATCAAGAGGTCGCGCTTGGATAGTCGGGTTATTTCCTTGGGACACGACGGGAAATCCCTAATTGCGGTGGCCCCACGAGATGTGCGACAAGTAGAGCACGCCTTGCCGAATGGCGGGCGTGATTCGGGCCACAGGCGGACACGGAGGGGGCAACCAGTCGATCGCACAACTCAGCATTCGCGCACTGTCCAGCCCAGTGCACAGCCGGGGGATAGAGAGTGCCCACTACAGTTGACACTGCACCCGGGGCCGACGGACGGGAGCAGAAGGATCGGGCAGCAGCTTGCGCCACCGGGCTTGCCTCACGACCGGGCGCGGGGGCTGCGGTGGCGGCTACAGCGCCAAATGGATGAGCACGGGGTTTGACGAGAACACGATCTACTAACGCACAGCAGAGAGCAAGAAGATGCGCGACCACAATGATGAACCGGCAAATGCCGACGACAACGTTGGCGTCCAGGACGACCGGAACGCGCGCCTTACGAGGCGGGATCAAGCAGCCGTAAGGCCGGCTGTGCCGGCCGCTGGGGTTTGGCCGCACCCGCTCGTCTGCTCTGCGGCCTGGGTGTCAACTGGAGCGGACACTCGGCCCCCGCGAGTGTCCACTCCAGCTGACACTGGCGCTTCGACCGACGCCGGGAAACGGCGCGCTGCCGCGGCGAGCGTCGTGGCGCAGGCATTGCTCGCTACGTCGCACCATGAAGCGGTGCACGACACGAGCGAGACCGGCAACACAAAACCGGAATGCTGCGGCACCTCGCGCCAAGTCGCCAAGCCGCCAAGGATCGGCTCGCTCCGCTGCTGGGCGACGTGGCACGAGCAGGATATTTCGGCATGCATCGCACCCCCCGGAGCGCGACGCATGACCACGACTGCCGCGTCACCCGGCCCCCTCGCCCCGCATTTGCTTGCGGGGAGAGGGTGGGGTGAGGGGGGTTCGTTGCCCGTGGAAACGTGCGGCCGGGTAGTCCGCGAAGATAGTGGTTTTGCTCAGCAGGGCTGCGTCCTCGACCAGCGCCGGCGCGATCAACAGGCGATCGAAGGGATCGCGGTGGTGGGCATTCCACGCTCACGACTCACGAGCACGAGTCACCGCAGAGTATGCCGCGCCGTGCCGAGCCGCCCCCGTCGCCCGTCACTTCGCCAGCGGCATCTCACGCCGCTCGCCGAGCGCTTCGTTGATGACCACCAGGGCGCCGTTGTCGCCCGCCCGCAACTGCTCGTTGGCATTGAGCAGCTCGATGCCGTAAACCGTGCCGTCCGGCGCCATGTCGACGTTGAGCTCATCACTGATGCGGATGGTCTCCACCTGCGCCACCTTCGCCTGCAGGCGAAGGTAGGCGACGTTGTATCGCGGGTCATAGGTCAGCTGCATCGTCAGTGCTCCCTGTCGCTAGAAGAACTTTACCACAACGGTGATTACCAGCCAGCTGTCGGCCTCGGCAACCGCGTACGCTTCGACCTGCTTGGTGCCGTACGCGCGCCCTCGCCAGGTTCCGTTGAACGCGAAGTTGCGCCGAAAGCCCATGCGACCGAGTCTTGCGGGAAAGCGCTCACCGCCGTCAACGGTGGCCTGCACCTCAGCCTCAGTCGCCCCGCGTTCGGCGAGTCGTTCAAGTGCGTGAGGGTGGAAGCGCAGGGCCATCGGTTGTCGTTTGAAACCCCGCCATCATCCTGCGCCGGTGCTCGGCCGCATGTCAACGATTCCTCCGAACGCGCTGGACCTCGAGCTATGACGACGAGAGCAGAGCGATGAAACCGCAGAGCGGCGATTCCGCGGCGAACTCGCGGCCAGCTCGTTGTCGGCAGCACAATGATCGCCAGCCGCAAACCGGCGAGGTTCTGCTGATGGCGAAGGTTACGGTCGGCCGTGATGATTCCGCACACGAGTCACGAGCACGAGTCACGAGTCGCGATAGGCAGTAGGCGATGATGTCACAGGTCACGAAAGCATTCGCCGCGGCGGCAGTCAGGTGGGCACGGCCCGCTCAACGAACTGTCCCGACACGAACTTGTGCAGGACGGTGGCGATGAGCGTCGTCGACGGCACGCCTTCCGCCAGCGCGCGGGCTCGCAGGGCTTTGAGGTCCGCGGCGGAGATACGAATTTGCAGGCGCATGTCCCGTTTGAGCGTGGCCTTCGCATACGAGCGATACCGCTTGAGCTCTGCCGCCCGGCGCGGAACAGCCTGCCATTCGCCGCGCTCGAAGGATGCGCGCAGGGTGCGTTCGTCAGCGCTTTGTTTCGCCATCGTTCTTCTCCTTCGGAAGGTAGCGTTTGGTCGCCTTCCGGCTCGGGATGATTGTCTTCAAGAATACCTGATTGCCCGTCTCGACAAAGGGCACCAGGTACGCGTAGCCGCCGATGTTCACGACGAAAATGCGCTGGCCGCCATAGCGTTGCAGGTTCGGGTGCTCCACAACATCGAGCACGTCGCCGCTGGCAATGTGGAGCAGGACTTCCTCGAAGGACACGCCCCGCCGCTGCTTCAGCTGCTCGTTCTTCTTGGCGTCCCACGAGAAGTACTTCACCAAGGCAGGAAAGCATGGGCGGCAAGCACTGGCAACCACCGCTGGCGGGGCGCCGGTCGGCGCGCAGAGCGGGCTGACGAGATCTGCACCATGCAGAGAACGACCAGGAATCCAGAGCTACGGGACCACTTACCATTCACCACTCACCGTTCACCACAAACACGAGTCACGACAAATAGTCGGAGAAGGCGATGATGTCACGGGTCACGAAGGCATTCGCAGCAGCGGCAGTGGTTACGGTCGGGCTGCTCGGGCAGCCGGGGCGGGCCGCGGCGGAGCCGCTGGCGGCGGGTAGCTCTCACACCTGCGCACTGACTGCGGCGGGCGGCGTGAAGTGTTGGGGGAACAACGACTTCGGCCGGCTCGGCGACGGCACGATGACAAGTCGCAGCAGCACGCCGGTGGACGTGAGCGGGCTAAGCAGCGGCATGACGGCAGTGACGGCCGGCGACTATCACACCTGCGCGCTGACAGCGGCGGGCGGGGTGAAGTGCTGGGGCTACAACGCCAAGGGCCAGCTCGGCGATGGGACGAGCACGCAACGCCTGACGCCGGTGGACGTGATCGGGCTCACCGGCAGCGCGACGGCGGTGGCGGCGGGTGGCCGGCACACCTGCGCGCTGACGGCGGCGGGCGGGGTGAAGTGTTGGGGATACAACGTCGAGGGCCAACTCGGCGACGGCACCACCACGGATCGCACGACGCCGGTGGACGTAAGCGGACTCACCAGCGGGGTGACGGCGGTGGCGGCGTGGGACTATCACACCTGCGCGCTGACGGCGGCGGGCGGGGTGAAGTGCTGGGGATACAACGGCGCCGGCCAACTCGGCGACGGCACCACCACGCAGCGTACGACGCCGGTGGACGTGAGCGGACTCACCAGCGGGGTGACGGCGGTGACGGCGGACGGGATGCACACCTGCGCGCTGACGGCGGCGGGCGGGGTGAAGTGATGGGGATACAA
>JACQVA010000254.1 GCA_016210005.1 Deltaproteobacteria bacterium
CGCACGGCTGCGCAGAGACCGCAATCGTGCGGGAGAAGCAGCTGAAGAAGTGGCGCCGCGCCTGGAAGATGACAAATTGCGTCCCTTTCGGCCATGGGCCTCGGCCTGACAGTACACAGTACTGTCAGACTGGTGAGGATTCGCCCGGTCGGCTGCACGTTACCCAAAGATTTGTCGCACACCCGCATCATAGCCCCACCGGGCACACCCGTTGCCCAGCGCTCGCAGCTACTTAATAGGCCGTGGGCACCGTGGTTACGGCAATCTTGGAAGCGGCTGGGTCCGCAGATCAGACGGCTCCTGGTTGGCAGCGGGCGCGGCGCCCTCGGCCGGCTAACTCACTTGCGGTGCTACTGATGGCTTGCTCCGGGCTTGGCGTCTTGGCCTATCACCGGGAGTGTCATGCGCGAGGCGCGAACGGAAGAACGCCAGAAGCGGAGCGTCGGTCACGGCGCTGAAGTGGTCGACCGCCAGCCGCACCCCGTCGCGCATGGGGAGGTAGAACGACGAGCGCACAAAGCCGGGGTACTGCGCCGGCCGGGTCCGCCCCTCCCGACTCCACCACGCCCGATCGGTGGCGATGTGCGTGCAGCCCGCCGCGATCGACATGGCCGCGGCAAGGATACGGGCGAGCGCCCGGCGTGAGCTCATCGTTGACCTCCGTTGGTTTTGTTTGCCGAAGAGATGGGGGCGAGGGATTGGATGGAGGCACCTTGCCTGGTGCCGCCCTGATGGCGCTTATCTCATCGCGTAAATCGTTCGTCCGCCGGTGATCGTTTCCAGTACCTTCATCTCGCGGATCGCGTCGGGATGGGCAACTGGGTTGTCGGAGAGGATCACCAGGTCCGCGTACTTCCCTTTCTCGATCGAGCCGCGGTTGTCTTCCTGAAACACTTGCCAGGCGGCATCGATGGTGACGGCGCGCAGCGCGGCCATCGGCGCAATGCGTTCAGCCGGTCCGATCAGCCGGCCGGCGGCGGATCGGCGCTGCACCGCGCACCACACCGCCATCAGCGGACTGATCGGCAGCACCGGCGTGTCGGTGTGAATGCTGAAGCGCACGCCGCGGTCGAGCGTGGACTTGAGCGGGCTGATGCGGGCGGTGCGTCCGGGGCCGAGAAACACGTCCCAGTGGCGGTCGGCGAAATAGAAGACGTGCGGGTTGTGATAGGTGGGGCTGATGCCGAGCGCCTTCATGGCGTCGAGCTGATCGAGGCGCGCGGTTTGCGCGTGAACGATGAGGTGGCGTGCGTCCGGCCGCGGCGATGCCTGTTGCGCCGCCGCGATCGCCACGATGATGTCGTCGATCGCCGCATCACCGTTGCCATGAATGGCAACCTGCAGCCCGGCCGTGTGGAACTTGCTCACCAGCTTCGTGAGTTCGTCCCGCGAGTGAGTCGGATAAGCCCGGTAGCCGGCATCGCCGCGGTAGGGCGTGGTGTAGGGCTCACTGAGATAGGCGGTGTAGATGTAGATGGAGCCGTCGGCGACCAGCTTGACCGCGCCGACGTGGAACCCGTCGCTGTTGAAGTCGCCCGGGTCGAGCGCGCCGGCGACGATGCGCTCGCCCAACGCCGCATCCGGCCACACGATCAGCCGCTGCGAGATTAGGCCGAGCGTGGATAGGCGCGACACCGCGGTGAACATCTTCTCGTCAGCCAGGCCGACTTGGGCCGTAGTCACACCGGCCGCGGCGTACTCGGCCGTGGCGTAGCGCGCCGCCTTCACGCCCTCGAGGAAAGACAATGCCAACGTCTGCTTCATAGCAGCGTGGTGAGCGGTCTCCTCCAGCCGCCCCGTCGGCTCGTGCGTCGCCGGGTCCTTGTGAATGACGCCGCCAGGCGGGTCGGGCGTTGTCGCCGTGATGCCGAGCAGCTTGAGCGCAACGCTGTTGACCACCGCGGTGTGCCCGCTGATGTGCCATGCATACACCGGGTGATCCACCGACACTCGATCGAGATCGGCACGGGTGAAGTGCCGCCCCTCGGCCAGCGCCATGTCGTCGTAGCCGTAGCCCACAACCCACCGGCCGCGGCGCGTGGCACGGGCTTTTGCCTGCAATGCGGCGATGGCTGCCGGGATGTCCTTGATGGCGCCGATCGGCGGGCTGTTGAGGTCAACGGCGATCGCTGCCAGTCCGGAGCCGGGGAAGTGACCATGGGCGTCGATGAAACCGGGCAGCATCGTCTGCCCGTGCAGGTCGACGACGATGCTGCCCTTGGCGACAAGTCGCTGCACCTCTTCATTCGTCCCGACCGCGACGATGCGATCGCGTGCGAGGGCGACGGCTTGCGCGATGCTGTCGTGCGCGTCCATCGTCAGCACGGTGCCGTTGAGGAAGATGCGGCTCTCCGGCGGTTGCCGCAGCGAGCGGACTACGTAGAAACCAACCGCGGCGACTGCTGCCAGCGCTGCAACCGCGAACAGCGCGGCCTTGCCAAGCTTGCGCATTGCTCTACTCCACGCCGGCCTTGATGAAGCGTATCGCGGGCCGCGTCCAGTCGGGATCGAAAAAGCCGTCGCTACGTCGGTGCAACTGGCGGCCGGCCGCCAGTTGCTCGACCTGATCGAGCCGGCCGAATTGCAGCGCACCGCCAACGCAGGTTTCCACGCACACCGGAACCAACCCCGCGTCTTGGCGCGCCCAGCAGAAATCGCACTTCGAGACCCGATCCTGGCCGGGTACGCGTTGCGGCGCACCGTACGGACACGCGCCGAGGCAGCGCTCGCAGCCGTTGCAGCGATTGGCGTCGATAAAGACGATGCCGTCGCGCTCGCGTTTGACGATGACGTCGGTCGGGCACACCGCCATGCACGCCGGGCGCTCGCAGTGGTTGCAGGCGAGGGAGAGATTGTACTGCACCACCTCGGGGAAGCGACCGGCCTCGCGCGACATCACCTGGCGCCAATTCACTTCCGGCGTGGTGTCGTTGTGCACCTGACAGGCAACGCGGCAGGCGTGGCAGCCGATGCAGCGATCGAGGTCGAGCAGGAACGCCACCTGGTTCATCAAAATGCCCTCGCCCAGTACGGCCCGCTGTCGCCGGTGTGACAAGAGGCGCACTGCTGGTTGTACGCGGAGCGGGCGCCCTGCCGCGGATATTCGCCGGGAAAGCCGGGCCGGCCGGCGCGCTGGTGGCAGAACGTGCACGGCTGATTGAAGTTCGGGTGCTGGTGGTGGAACTCGTGCACCCCCTTCTGTGCGCGTGGAAGGTCGGTCGCGCCGATCTTAGCGCCGTGACAACCGAGGCAGACCTCGTTCGTGCGGGCGGCTTCCGCCAGCACTGGATGCTCAAAGGCACCGGGCGTGGCGAAAGCGACCTGCACCGCATCGTGGTCGCCGGATGCTTCCGGCTGGAAGTACTCCTTGTCGGCCGGAGCGCATCCAAGCAGCACTGCGGCCGCGAAGGCCGCCGGGGCCAGCCGGCGCAGGCCGCGTTGCGAAAGAGCCACGAGCCCGACGGAGGCGAGCAGGAGCGCGATGAACACCAGCCGTGACATGAAGCCGGCGAGCTGTTCGCTGCCGGCGGCGCGCACCAGGAGTGAGGTGAGCAGCGTCTCCAACCCAAGTGCGCCGATCGGGAAATGGTTCGTCGCCCAGCCGATGAGGGACCACAGCACCGCCGAAGCGAGGGCGAAGGCCAAGCGTGAGTGCAGGCGCCGGTAAACAAAGAGGCCGGCAAGCACCGCCGCGACGAACTCCCAGGCGGCGCTGCCGAGGAAGTACATCTCGATGGCGAGCAGCAACGGCGCGTACACCGTGAACCGCAGCGCCGGCGGCGCGTTAACGGAGAACAGCGGCGCGAAAGCGGGAAACAGCGGAATGCGGAACGCGCGCATCGCGATCTCGAGCAACAACAAGACGCCGCCGCGCGCCGCTCTGTGGAGTGCGGCGGCTTGCCGCCGCTTTCCGGCCACGCAGCCGCGCCCCGCACGACGCCAAAGCGGGAGCAAGCTCCCGCACTCCAAGAGCGCCGCGAGCGCGGCGCGAACTGGCAACCAAACGGCGGCCTTCATTGGTAGAGGTCCGAGCAATAGACCCCGCTCAGGCTGAGGAGGCCGCGCCGCGGCCGTCTCGAAGCCGGGCTCACCAGCAGGGGCTTGTCCATTGGGATCATGCTGGCCGCACCCGCACGCGGGTGTCGTTGAAAGCGAGGTTGCCGCCGATCGGGTCGGTGCCGTCGGCGATCACGACGTTGCCGTTCACCCCGCGCCCGGCGGCAGCACGCGAGTAGGCGCGGTGCCCGAAGTGATGGCTGAGCGCCAGCGTATCCGGGCGGATGCCCGGCGACACCCGCACCCGCGCCGTGATCGCGCCGCGTGCCGACTCGATCACAACCCTGCCTCCGGTCGTCACACCGAGCGCTGCCGCAGTGTCGGGATTGATGAGGACGGGATTGTCGCGCTGAATGCCGGCCAGGTACGGGTTCTCCGCAGTCGCCGACTGCGTGTGAAAAGGCAGCTTGTAGGTGACGAGGTGGTACGGAAAGGCCTGGTCAGCGTCGCTCTTCTTCCACTGGGCCAAAACCGGTTCGGGTGCGAATCCCGCGGCGGTAAGGACCCCCGAGACCAGCTCGATCTTGCCCGACGGAGTGCTGAAACCATCTTGCCGGCGCCGCCCGGGCCGCAGTTCTTCGTCAGAACACGCGATGAAGCCCTTCTCGCGCAGCTCGCGGTAGTCGATGCCGCTTCCTTGCAGCTGCGCCAGTAAGAAGTCCTCGTAGCTCCGGAAGGGGAACTCGGCGGTCATGCCCATCGTGTGGGCGAGCGCGATGATGATCTCCTGACTCGGAAGCGACTCCATCTGCGGGCGGATCACCGGCTGGCGCAGGCTCAGCTTCACGGTTGGCGGAAACCAGAGGTCGAGCCCTTCGAGATACGTCGAGGCCGGCAGCACCACGTCGGCGTAGCCCGTGGTCTCCGACATGAAGGCGTCGAGCGAGACGATCAGCTTCAGCCGCTCGAAGGCGGCGACCAACTCCTCGCCTTGCGGCAGCGAGTACACCGGGTTGACGGCGTTGAAGATCACGGCTTTCAGCGGGTAAGGCAGTTCGGTTCGAATGCGGCGCGGCACTTCGTGTGACACGCCGAAGAAGGCCGCGGGAAACTCCGGATTGCGCCCGATCGGCAGCGGGATACGGTCCGCGTTCGCACCATCGATCCGCCTGCCGCCGGGGTCTTTGACTTCCGGCAGCACCGCGTTCAGCGCAATCGGCGGGAAGGGGAAGAGCTGCACGCCGCCTTCGCGGTCGAAGGCGCCGAGCAAGGCGTTGAGGATTTCCGCCATGCGCGCGGCATCGGTGGCGTCTGCGTGGGTGATCACGCCGCGTCCGCAGGCGACGACGCTGCGGTGATCTGCCGTGTGCCGCACCGCGCGCAGGAAGCGTTGGCGATCAATGCCGGTGGTTTCGCACACCTGATCGACCGTGAACTGCTTGAGATAGCGGCGGATCATCTCGAAGCCGAAGGTGTGCCGGCGGACGAAGTCGTGATCGAAGCGGTCGTGCTCGATCAGCCAGTTCGCCCAACCGGCCAGGAGCACGCCGTCGCTCCCCGGCCGGATCGGCAGCCAGAGATCCGAGCGCGCCGCGGTCTCCGAGAGACGCGGGTCGACAGTGATGAGCACGGCGCCCTTCGCCTTCGCTTCCATGATTTCGCGCGCGGCCAGCACCAGATCTTTCGCGCCGAGCGGGTTGATGCCGGCGGCGACGATGCATTCGGCGTTGGCGTAGTCGTAACTCGCGCGCGCCACGCCGTAGGTCATGGCGCCGCCGATGAGGCGGCTGGCGTCACAGGTCGAGATATGGCCGATGAAGTTCGGCGAGCCGAGCGCGTAGACGAAGCGCTTGAAGACGTCCGGGCGGTCCATGTTGAGGTTCTGCCAGAGCGCGATGCTCTGCGGACCGAAGTCAGCGCGAATCCCTTGCAGCGCCGTTGCGACCGTGCGCAGCGCTTGCTCCCAGGACACACGCCGCCAGCGCCCCTCACCGCGCGCGCCGGCTCGGATCAAGGGATACCCGAGACGCTCGGGGTGGACGGCTTTGTAGAGCCCGGCGTGCCCCTTAGCGCACAGCCGGCCGCGATTGACCGGGCTGTCGGGATTGCCCCGCAAGTGCACGATGCGCTCGCCGGCGCGCGTGGCCACGACCGAGCACCCGAGCGTGCACATGTTGCAGGTGGTGATGACCGAATCTCGTCCGGAGGCGGGAGTGACGCCGCCGAGCCAGGCCGCACCGGTCTCGGCCGCCGACATGGCCGGCCAGGACAGGGCCGCGGCCGTGGTAACGACGCCGCGTTTTAAGAGATCACGTCGCGTTATCATCGCGGGCCGCTCCGTTGTCTGGCGTTGCGCATGGTTGCGGTCGGGCATCACTCGGCCGCACGCCCTGCGGCGGCGTTCTGGATGAGCTGCAAATAGAAGCGGACGGCGTCGGCGTAGACGGTAACCGCAATGTGCTCGTCCACGCCATGCGCGCGGCCCAATTGTTCGACCGTTCCACGAACCGGCGCGAAACGGAAGACGTTGGGCGTGAGGCCGGTGTAGAAGCGCGCATCGGTACCGCCGGTTGCCAGGACTGGCGCGACAACGGCATCGGGAAAGACTTCGCGGATGGTGTGCCGCACCAGCGCGAAGGCTGCGGAATTCGCGGGAGAGGTCGGCGAGGGCTCGCGCGCGCGCAGCACCTTGATGTCGATGCGGCTGTCGTTGACGACGGTGAGCAGCCGCTCCAAAGCGGCCGCCACGCTTTCGCCGGGAAGGATACGGATGCTGACGACGGCGCGGGCCACGTCGGGGATGGCGCTGTCCTTGACGCCGCCTTGCAGGCGCGTGCCGACGGCGGTGGTTCGGATCATCGCGTTCGTCGCGGCGGTGCCGGTCAAGCGCCAGCGCACTACGGGCTCGAACAACCACAGGTTTGCCAGAGCCACCCGCGACAGGCCGCTGGTCTCCGTGGCAATGGCATCGAAGAAGCCGCGCGCCGCCGGAACCAGCCGCGTTGGCCATGGGTGTTCGTCGATCTGCACCAGCGCGCGGGCGAGCCGGGCGACCGGGTTGTCGCGGGCGGGCGATGAGGAGTGCGCTGGGCCAGGGTTGCGGGCCGATAGCTCCACGTAAGCGGCGCCCTTCTCGGCCATACCCACGACCGCCACCGGCCGCGCGACTCCGGGTACGGCTCCCTCGGTAACATAGCCGCCTTCATCGAGGACGAAGTCGAGCGTCACACCGCGTGAGGCGAGGGTCTCGGCGATGGCTCCGGCGCCGGCGTGACCGCTCGCCTCTTCGTCGTGACCGAATGCCCGCAGCACCGTACGCCGCGGCGCAAACCCCTGGCCGAGCAGCTGCTCGCACGCTTCGAGGATGCCGACCACCCCGGCCTTGTCGTCGATCGTGCCACGACCCCAAAGAACGCCGTCAACGATGGCGCCGGCGAACGGCGGGTGCGCCCACCCGGAACTCGGCCCTTCCTCGGCCGGCACGACGTCCTGGTGCGCCAACAGCGCCACCGGCGCCAGCGCCGGGTCCGCCCCACGCCAAGTGAACAGCAAGCTCCGGCCGCCCACGATCTCCCGGGCCAGTTGCGTGTGGACTCGTGGAAAGCGACCCGCGAGCCAGGCATGGAAGCCCTGCCATTCGGCCTCGGCGTCGCGGCCGTCAACGGGCACCGAGACGGTGCGAAAGCGGACCGCTTCGGCCAACCCGCGGCTGAGTGCGTCGGCATCGACGGCGATCCGCACCGGCGCGGGCGCAGCGACCGGGTCCGGCAGGCTCGCCGTCCGGTAGGCGACGATGCCCGCGAGCACGACGACGGGCAGGGAACCGAGGGCAGCGAGTCGGTGGGGGCGCATTTGTCCTCTTGTATTATACAACTATCGAATCAAAACAAACTCAGCAGCAGGCCCGGTCTCCGCTCAGCCGGCCGACCGCCCGCACGAACAGGCGCAGGGCTTCCTTGACCTGCTCATACTGCGCCGCGGGAATTTGGGCGATCGCGCGGCCGAGGTTGCCGGCCATACACTCCCAATACTCCTTGTGCGCCTTCTTGCCGGCGGCGGTCAGCCCGAGGCGGATCGCCCGCGCATCCCTGGCCGAGGGCACCTTGAGGAGAAAGCCCTTCTCTATCAGTGGCTCTATCAACCTCGTGGTCGTACTCTTCTCGACTGCCAGCAAGTCGTGAAGCTCAGCCAGTTCGAGGCCGTTGCTGCCTTCGTTGACGTGATCCAGGATGGTGAACTGGAGGAAGGTAACGCCGCCGCAGTAGACGTTCTCCTGCTGGAAGAGCCTGGCAACCCGCGCGACGTCACGCATCAGAACGTAGGCATCGCGAATGTCCGTTGCTCGCCTCATGATCGTTGTATTACACAACGAGCTATCCACAGTCAACCGCCTTCACTACCCCAGCCGAACGCGGCCGGCGTGTCCTTCGGGACGCCGGCTCGCTCCGTGGAACGCTCGCAAGCAGCGCCGCGGCCGCGAATCGGTCACAGCCCGCGCATTCCCGGCACGGACGCTCGCGGGCTATACACCGGCGCATGGAGCCGGGCCGCCGCCGCGCGACGTACGAAGACCTCATGCGGGTCCCCATCACTCCGTTGCCGAGATCGTCGACGGCAATCGTGCGGGATAAGCAGCTGAAGAAGCGGCGCCGCGCTGGAGGATCGAGCTGATCGAAGCTCAGAACCCGGACTGGCGAGACCTCTATGACGAGATCGTGTAGCGCTGGCGGGTGGTAGCGAGCCGGTGCCGTGGATTCCCGCTTTCGCGGGAATGACAGATTGCGTCCCTTTCGGCCATGGCCCTCGGCCTGACAGTACACAGTACTGTCAGACTGGTGAGGATTTGCCCGGTCGGCTGCACGTTACCCACGGATTTGTCGCACACCCCCCCGCCTTCGAGCACCCTACGCGCGTGCTGTGGAGCCCCTAATCCTAATCGCCCTACAATCCCCATAACACGTGGGGAGCACCGTCGGTGATCAGAGGTTCAGTTGAACGGGGCCTGCCTGCCGAAGCCGCGGCGCAGGCAGGCCTTTCCGCCATCCGGCGGCAACCATCACACCATCTCGCGCAACGCCGCGTCGCGCCGGATGACGGAAAAACCCTTTTACGTTATGCAACACCAGGGCAGCCGTGCTAGGAACACATCGGAGGTTCCCATGGAGGCGCGGAAGTCAGATCTTGAGCAGAAGGTCCTTCGCTTGTCAGTGGCACGGCGGGCGCGACTCGCCCGTGTGCTGCTCGACAGCCTGGACGGTGAGACCGAGGAGGATGTTGAGGCTGCTTGGGCCGCGGAAGCTAAGCGGCGATCTGAGGAGCTTCGCAGCGGGCGAGTGAAGGGACGAACGTCGGCTCAGGTATACGCTCGCGCTCGGTCTGCGCTGTCGGCCTTGAGCTGATGGAGGTTATCTACCATCCAGAGGCCGACGATGAGGTGCTTGAGTCAGCCCGGTTCTACGAGCGGCGGAGCAAGGGCCTTGGATGGCGATTTCTGAGAGCCGCACAAGAGGCGGAAGCGCGGATCGTGCGCTCGCCGCGCGCGTTTCCCTTCCTCGACGAGCCCATCCGGAAGTGCGCGCTCGCCGGATTCCCGTTCAACCTCCTGTTCCGAATCGATGATGCAGCCCTGTTTGTCGTTGCAGCTGCGCATCAGCGTCGGCGGCCGGGCTACTGGCGACGGCGATTGCGCGGTCGTGCATAACAAGCGCCTCGAGCTGTCCGGCTTGAGCGTCGTTGCCAGTCGCGATCGTGACTACGCCGGCAGCTCAGGCGCAAGACGTTCGGCGCGACGGAGCAACTGGAAGCGTGAGCGGCCGGATCCAACCGTTCAGGGTCGGCACCAAGCAGGCGTGATGATACAAGTGACGTCTGCGAAACAAGCCCGGCTTTCCCCGTCTCACAGTGAAATAGCGGTGTATCTGCTGCTCATGGCCTTCATATCTAGCTGTGCCGCCGATGCCGCGATGGGCCGCTTGCGAGGGGCGTCGCCGCGGCTTTGGGCCCAACCCCAGGCGGTGATGCGGCCGGACTTCCCCACCGCAGAGCTATCGGTGAGCGCCCTCGAGAAAGTGAAGTCGACTGCTCCCGGGTCGCAGGTACTACGCGACGCGCTCGTCGCCCAAGCGGCGGTGCGCAAATTCGTCACTGACCATGGCATCCCGGACGGGGTCCGCATCACCAATCATGGACTGCAGTTGGAGTTAATGTACGTGCAGACGTCGACGGTGTACGTGTTTGCGTTGGGCGATCTGCTGCCAGCCGATCTGGTTGGAACGCGTGAACTCAACTACGTCGAACGCACCGCCATCAATCCTGAGAACCACTGGCAGCGGGCCTCGAATGACCTGCGCCTTTATCTTGACGACGCGTCGCGCTTGCTCCGGATCGGCCGACGGCTACTGCGGGCGGTGGCACCGCAAGGCCTGCCGGCGCGCGATCTCGGTTTCATGGTGGTGGATGCCACGCCGGCGAGTGCGAAGGTGTTCGGCCTGCCGGAGGAATCTCGCGGCGTGATTGTCGCGTACGTAGATCCCGATGGCCCGAGTGCGAGGCTCCTGAAACGCGGCGATCTGCTGACCGCCCTGGCTGATCGCCGCTTGTCTGGAATCGACGATTACCGGCCGGAAGAGGTTCAGGGCGGCGGCACGATCCCGGTGACGCGCTGGCGAGCTGGCGAGCAGGAATCGCTCGCAATCACGCCGGAGGCGCTGCCATTTGCACTGGAGATTCAGGTCATCGACATATCTGAGGTCAACGCCTTTGCCGTGCCAGGGTTGGTTGTTGTCACCCGGGCTATGCTCAACTTCTGCGACGACAACGAACTGGCATTCGTTTTTGGCCACGAGCTTGGTCACATCGCGGAGCGGCAGAGCGGCACGCGCAAGGAGCGGGAAGCGATGCGCAAGGGTGGAATCGCACCAGGCGTCATAGCCCCCCCAGAAGATTTTTCGCAACTGCAGCTACGCCTTCTGCTGGCCAGCTTGGCCAACTGGCGGAGCGAGAGCAGTTTGTCGCTCCAAGAACAGGAACTCCTCGCTGATCGCCACGGCATCGAGTACGCCGTGCATGCCGGATATGACCCCACGGCGGCGGTCCGCTTCCTTGAGGTATTGGCACGCCGCGAGGACATCCGCCCAGTCGTTGAGTTCATCAAGGCTCACCCTCCTGCCGCCGAACGTCTGCAGCAGGCCCGCAAGATCATTGGTGAGCTACCGCCCCGCAGTTCGTCATCAGCGGAGGGGTATCGGTCTACCCGCCAACCGACGTTGAACTAAACCGCTGCGCGGTGGTGTCTACTTTCGTATCTGCCTGCTGATTTCATTACGCTGCTTTTCTTCGTGACCCGCACTGCCTGAGGGGACAGACTGATCTCCATCACACGCGGCGATGGTGGCCGGCCCGGTCAGCGTCGCCCAAGGAGGTCAGCATGGGCGAGCTACGCGATCGGATGGTGCGGGACATGGACGTGCGCCACTTCCCCGCACTCCAGAGGCTTCCGGCGGACGTGTCGGAGCGCACGGTCGAGGCCAATGTCGCCGGGGTGAAGGGGCTGGCGAAGTACTTCATGCAGTCCCCGGATCAATTCAGCGACGCGCAGGTGCAGCGCTATCTGCTGCATCTGCGCCAGGAGCGCCAGCTCTCCGGCAGCACGTGCAACCAGATCCGCTGTGCGCTGAAGTTCTTCTACGAGGTCACGGTGCGCCGGCCACAGCCGTCGCTGACGGTGCCGCCGATGCGCCAGGCGCAGAAGCTGCCGCAGATTCCTAGCGCGGGCTGGCGCCCGCAACCCAACTGCGGCACGCAAGGTGGAGCGCGACTCCGGGCGCGCTCAGGGGCGGCGGACGGGATCGGCGCGCTGCGCGCGCCCGAACGCGCTCGGAGATCGCGTTCCACCGAGCGCCAGCACGGCCAGGAAAACACGAAATCCTCGCGCGCCGCGACGATTTCCGGAAGTAGTAGCTCAGTCGGGAGGAAGTCGAGCGCATCGTCGGGGCGACGCGCACGCTGCGCGAGCGGGTGTTGCTGATGGCCACCTACGGCGGCGGGCTACGGGTGAGTGAGGTGGTGGCGCTACGCCCCGCCGATCTCGATGCCGAGCGCGGCGTCATCCGCGTCGAGCAGGGCAAGGGCAAGAAGGACCGCTACACGGTGTTGGCC
>JACQVA010000255.1 GCA_016210005.1 Deltaproteobacteria bacterium
GCCAAAGGTCAAGCGAGAAATTGCAAAGTCCTTCGCTCTGCCGAAAACTGCCACAAGCTCAGTGGCTTGCGTCGTTACCGAACAACCAGTCCTATTTGCTCAAACGTAAGCGAATGCCATTGGGCCAAGGACGGGGCGGGCGCACTCTCGGCCGACGACGCGGTGACGCTCGACAGCTGGATCGAGCAGCGTCCGCCGCTGGCTCCTGAGCAGCTCCGATCATTGGCGCAGGATCGCGTGTCGCGCGTGGCGGCGGCACTGCTAGAGGAGCATGGCATCGAGGCGGGCCGCATAACCCGTGGCGAATCGCCCGCCGGCACGACAGAAGAGGATCCGGTCGTGCGGATTCAGCTCCACGCGGTTGAATGGTAGGACCGAACAGCAACCGCGGCAGTCACACTGGCAACGGTGATGGTGGGATCCGCGACGTTTGCGGAGGCGGGTGTGGTCGCAGGTGTCAACGCCCGGTGACGCGTACAATCAGGCGTTGTAGTTACGCCCAAGCCGTGTCGGACTACCTGGGGTCCGGGGGGGGGCGCGGCCAACCGCATGCGTGTCGAGGGGTTCTCGTCCCGTAGCCAGCAACGAAACCGACGACGGCCGTGCCCAAAAACCGGCGTGTCGAACTGCGTGTGGTCGAAAACTGATTCTGCTTGTCGCGGCGGAACCGAGGGACAGTTACCGCCAGCGGATAGAACGGCGCGGAGGTCGACGAGGGGGCAGACCTGCTTGGCGATTGGCGCTGCCCCAGGCGCCGCCGACCTGGTACCTCGTCCCGCTACCGACCGGGCGCTCATTCGCGAGTTTTCGGCGACATCGTGTGCCGGCGCAGCGGCGGCCATCGCCGTGTGGCAGCAGATCTAGCCGGTTCTTTTAGCCGCAGCCGTTGAGGGCGCGGGTGACCGCAGCCACGATTTCATCGACGGTGATCTCACCGTCGTGGCCGGTGTCGCCGAGCGGACAGTCGGCCACGGGCATGTAGCCGAGGGCAATGTTCACCATCAGCACCAGCTCGTCAACGGTGACTTCGCCGTCATTGCCGCAATCGCCCGGGCACTCGGTTGCGATCGGGGTGGTCGGGGTCGGCGTCGGACTCGGACTCGCAGTCGGTGGCGTGTCCGTCGGCGTCGGCGGTGGCGGTGCGCTGGCCGTAGCGGTCGAAGCGGGGGTGAACTCGACTGCGGTCTGTGTCGCCGTGGGCGTCATTGTCGCGCTGGCGGTGGGCGTACCGGTGGCCGTCGCTGTCGGCGCGAGAGTAGCCGTTGGTGTCGGTGACGCGGTTGGGGACGCTGAGGGCGTTGGCGTTCGTGTCACAGTGTGAGTTGGCGTCGTGGTCGAAGTGAAGGTGCCCGTCGCTGAAGCGGTAGCTGTTGCCGTGTAAGTGACGGTGTTGGTCGGCGTGCGGGTGGCGGTGGACGTGGCGCTGGCAGGAGGTGTTGCGGTCGAGGTGCTGGTTGGTGTGGGTGTGGCGGTGTGCCTCTCGGTGGCGGTGGCGGAAGCGGTCGGTGTTTGTGTGCGTGTCGCAGTGGTCGTAGCGGTTGGCGTTGCTGTCGGGGTCCTCGTCGGAGAGGCGGTCGCGGTTGGTGTACTGGTGGCGGTCAGTGTCGCGGTGACCGTGCTGGTCCGAGTCGGCGTGCGCGTCGGCGTCGTGGTCCCCGTCGGGGTGGCGGTGTAGGTGTTGGTGGGCGTCTCGCTCGGCGTTGCGGTCGCCGTGCGAGTAGCGGTGGCGGTCGGTGTCCGGGTAGCCGTTGCCGTGGCGGTAACAGTAGGTGTGGCGGTCAGCGTGGTTGTCGCGGTCGCGGTGGCTGTGCTCGTTGCGGTACTTGTGAGCGTCGGGGTCCTGGTCGGAGAAGCGGTCGCCGTAGCGGTCGGTGTACTGGTTGCGGTCACCGTCGCAGTAACGGTGGCGGTGTTGGTCGGGGTGCGGGTGGGCGAGCCAGTCCTGGTCGGCGAGGCGGTTCTGGTTGGGGTTTCGGTGCGGGTGTCGGTTGGCGTGCGGGTGGCGGTTCGAGTCGCGGTGGCGGTGGCGGTGTTGGTCGGTGTGCGCGTCGGCGTCGCCGTCGGGGTGTCGGTAATCGTGGGAGTAACCGTCGGGGTCCTGGTGGCCGTGTGAGTAGCGGTGGCGGTGGCGGTGTTGGTCGGTGTGCGCGTGGGCGTCACGGTTGCCGTAGCGGTTACGGTCGGGGTGAGGGTGGGGGTGGCTGTAGGCGTCACGGTGGCGGTTACGGTCGGGGTGTTGGTTGGAGTGCGGGTAGCGGTATCGGTCCGCGTTGCGGTTGGGGTTCTAGTGGGGGTTTCGGTACGAGTATCGGTCGGCGTGCCGGTGGGGGTTCGCGTTGCCGTCACCGTTGCTGTCGCCGTGGGCGTGCGGGTCGGAGTGGCGGTCGGAGTCACCGTCGGTGTCAAGGTCGGGGCGGGCACGACGGCGGACCAGAAACCGCCGCCGAGCACGAACTCCCCGCCGCTGTGGCGGCCGGCATCGGGTTGGCCGGTGGTACCGCCGAGGCGGTAGCTGCCGGCGCTGTGAAACGTGGCGCCGCCGCCGTCGACGGTATTGCGCTCGAGGTCGTAGCCGCCGCCGATCTGCGCCGCCGCGCCGTGCACCAGCAGCAGCAAGACGCCGATCACCCGACCCACGGTACCGTATCCGCGTCGCCTCATGGTCCTCGTCGCTCCCGAGCCCGCTACCTGCCTTGGTGTCGCCGGGGTTACCCTTACGGAGCGACAACTTCGGTGTTCTTCACCGCCTGTTCCACAGAGAGCGCAGCCGGCTGGCCGTGCTCGATCGGGGTTAGATAGCTCCCCTTCTCTTCGGCCGGCTTGTCTTCCTCGACCAGGATCGGGTGGGCCTTGGCATAGTCATCCTGGCGAATGCCGGTGACTTGCCACGAGACCTTCAGGCCCGGCGTACCGCCGGCGATGCGGAAGCGGTTGTCGTGGATTTCATCGGCGATATAGACCGGGGCAAAGCCGCCGATGCAGGTGAGTTGATAGCGAAAATCGCGGTTGAGGGCCTGGAAATACGCCGGCAGCTCCACCGTCGCCTCACCCGCGTCATCGAGGGCGATCGTGCCGTCGTAGACGTTCTTCATGTCGGGGCTCTCGACGAACGAGTGCGAGAGGTACTTGTTGGCGGGATCGAGCGGGTGATCGATCTTGAAGCTACCGGCATTCTTGCTCAGCGAGCCGGTGACGTGAACGTTGCCGCTGAACCAACCCGCGTAACCGCTCGTGCTCTGCCCAAAGACCCCCCAGGCATTGCTGCCGGTGTTGGCAACACCCTTGACCCCCGTGCCGTTGCTGCCTGTGGACTCTCCCGAAACACCGACCTTAATCGAACTCGAACCGACCGGTGTGCTGCCTGTTACTCCGGTCCCATTGGAGGCGTAGCCCTTCACCCCTAAGCCGCCGGAGCCGCCGGCATACCCGTTCACACCGTAGGCGTTATCACCGGTGGCGTGGCCCCAAACGGCCGAGCCGCCAGCCCGGTCCGACCAGCCCCCCACGCCGCTGCCGTTCGAACTATACCCGTACACCGCGGTACCATTGGTGCTGTTACCGTAGACACCGGTCCCGTTCGGGCTTTCGCCATGGATGCCATGGGCATTGATGCCGCTGTAGCCAAAACCCTTGACGCCGATTCCATCCGCTCCGAAGCTCTCTCCATACACTCCAATTTGACCGTCGCCGCCACTAGTGCCAGCCGCGCCAATGCCCACATAACTCACTCCCCACGCTCCGATACCGTTGTAGCTTTGGCCGTATACGCCGATTCCGCCCGAGGAGTTGCTGGTATCTTCGCCCCACACGCCGTAGAAGCCGGTACCGTTAACCCCGATACTGGCAGGCGCATCCCCACGCAGCCCCGCCGGGTACGGAGGCCCCGCGTCCCCGCTTGCGTAGGTGACCCCGTGCACACCGTACATTCCGGTGTAGCCCGCCTCCCCGTACACCCCGGTGCCATTGGTGCAGGTGCCCATCACGCCGGTCCCGTTCACGGAATCGCCCCAGGCACCGGTGCCATTCAAGCTCGTCCCGACCGTGCCGAAGCCGGTGTCGCTGTCACCCCAGACACCGTAGGCCGCGGTTCCGGAATGGGCGACGCCTTGGACGCCGATGCCGTTTGCGGCCGTGGACTCGCCCTGCACACCGATTCCGCTGGGGCCGCCGGCGCTGGTCGTCCCCTTCACAATGCCACCGGTCGCGCTACCGCTGAGCACCAGTGGCACGGCAACGTTGAGCGTCACATCGCCGCTGCTGCCGCCGCCGCTGAGGCCGGTGCCGGCGCTGACGCCGGTGATATCCCCCGCCGCCGAGGCGCAACTGACCGTACCGTTGGCGTTGATGGCGCTCATGGCAGCCCCGCCGACACAGGTGCCGGTGACCCGCTGCTGCACGCTGGTGTTGTCGATGTCGGCGGCACTAATGCTGCCGTTGGCGATCTTGGTCGAGTCGACGGAGTCGCCGGCCAGCTGGCTCGTACCGACCGCCCCGGGCGCAACCGAGTTGGCGAACAGGGCATACGGGGTGGCAGTGATCTGCTCGCGCGGGCTCAGCGTGGTGTAGCTGCCGCTGGGGCAGGCAACGGCGATCTCCAGCCAGCGATCGCTGCCTTCAAACGCCGCCGCGCCGAAATCCAATGGTACCGTGAACAGCCCATCGGTTACCGTTACGGAGGACAAGGTATTGGTCGAGCCGACTTGCGAGCCGCCGCTGGCGGCGGTGTACAAGCGGAAGCGAAAGTCGCAGGGGCCGTTGGCGAGCGCGCCGCTTTGTTGCAGCTGGCCTTGATAGGTAAAGGCCGTGCCGAGCGCGCCTGCCTGCCGGGCGCCGAGGCTGCCAAGCAACAGAACGAGCACCACCAACCATTGACGCCCAGCGGACCGGTCCCAGCGCATCTGCTCCCTACTCTTTGCTCGCATCGCGATCGCTCCTTCGAGAACTCCAGTTAGTCGGTGATACTACCCAGGCATGCAATGATGGCCCGGCCGGCGCCGGCAGGTAGGCGCAGTGGTAGCCGGTCTTGATCGTTGCGCCCAGATAATCGCCCAGGGCGGCGTCGTACCAGCGGATCTTCTCGATCACCGCCTTGATCCGTTTGCTGACCGCCACGCGCGCGCGTTCAACATCCGGCTTGGCGCTCTGCTCACCGCGGTCGGCCAACTCGCCGGCGGCCACCCGCTCGCCTGGCCGTTGCAGCAGCAAGGCAAGATATTGCAGCCCCTTACAATCCCGCAGGTGCAGTACCGCGCCTTGGTACTCGATCGTCCAGTACTCGCCGTCGCGGCGGAAGACGTGGCCAGGGGCAGATTCGGCTTCTTGCAGGGTCTGTGTCGTCATGGTCTTCTTGGTCTTCCGGGCGCGGGCTTAAGCAGACACACCCGCACACCTGCCCTATAGGGCGGGACAAATCGCGTCACGGCGGGACATTTGGCGTCCCAAATGCCGAATCTATGCAAGATGCCTGGTGGGAGCGTGGAACTGGCCGATCAGCGCTGGCAAGCCGGGCAGTAGAAGCTGCTGCGGCCGGTTTGTACCACGCGGCGGATCACGGCGCCGCATTTCCGGCAGGGCTGGCCGGCCCGATCGTAAGCACAAAAGCGCAGCTGGAAGGAGCCGGGGCGGCCATTGCCGTCGCGGTAATCGCTGATTGAGCTGCCGCCTGCCGCGATCGCCTCGGCGAGGACGGCACGGATTGCTTGCAGTAGCGGCGCCACCTCGGCTAGCCGCACCCGGTTGCCGCGCCGGGTGGGGCGAATACCGGCGCGAAAAAGCGCCTCGCTGGCGTAGATGTTGCCCACACCGGCAAGCACGGCCTGGTCGAGCAGCAGGTTCTTCAGGGCACGCCGACTGCGGTGTATCGAGGCGTAGAGCGCCGCGGTCGATAAGCCCGGATCCAAAGGGTCCGGCCCCAACCGCTGCAACTCCGGCAACTCGGCGACCGCCTCGGCGCGGGCGACCGCCAGCAGGCCAAAGCGGCGGGGGTCGTTCAGCACCAGCTCGATTCTGCCCGTAAGCCGCATGCACACGTGATCATGACACTGCGGTGCTTTCCCGGTCGCCCGCACCAACAGCGCGCCGCTCATGCCGAGATGCGCCAGCATGCAGTCGCCACGGCTGAGGTGAAACAGCAGATACTTGGCGCGGCGGCTGATCGCCTCAATGCGCTGCCCGACCACGCGGGCGGCGAAGTCCGGCGGGATCGGCCGCCGCAACCGCCGCTCGCGTACGACCGCCGCCTCGATGCGCCGCCCGACCAACCGCGGCAGCAGCGAGCGGCGGACGGTTTCGATTTCAGGAAGCTCGGGCATGGGAGAGGGACCTCACCCCGACTCCTTTTCGGACGGCCCGGCTCGCGCTCGCTCGGTCTTCTCGGCTGTGGCCCGGGCCTCGTTCGCGACCGCATCGGCCAAGCGCGCGAACTCGGCCAGCGACAATGTCTCCGGCCGGCGCTTGGGATCGATGGCGGCGGCCGCCAACACGCACCGCGGGTCGGGCGTGACCCCGCCGAGCGAGTTGACCAGTTGCTTACGCCTTTGCTGGAAGGCCGCGCGCACCACGCGTTTGAACAGGCGGGGATCGCGCGCAGACACCGGCGGGCTGGTGTACGGCTCCAGCACCACGACCTCCGACTCCACCTTGGGGCGCGGCACGAAGGCCGCCGGCTGCACCCGCAAACCCAGCCGCACCGCCGCACGAAACTGCACCAGCACCGATAGCCCGCTGTACTCCCGCTGCCCCGCTGCGGCGCGCATGCGCTCGGCCACTTCGCGCTGCAGCATCAGCACCAAGCGCTGAAAGCGATCGGCGTGCTCGAGCAGCTTGAACAGCACCGGCGTCGAGATGTTGTACGGGAGATTGGCAACAACCGTGATCGGCCCGGCGCCGAGCGCTTCCAGGTCCGTCTTCAAGAAGTCCTGTTCAATCACCACCACGTGCGATGCCGCGGCAAAGCGCTGGCGCAACTGCTCGGCGAAGTCATGATCAATCTCGACCAGGTACAGGAGAGCAGCGCGACTGGCCAGTTCGCCCGAGAGCGCACCCAGCCCGGGACCGATTTCCAGTACCGTCTCGGTGCCGCCGAGCCGTGCCAACTCGACGATGCGGCGGATGACGCCCGGGTCGGCCAAGAGGTGCTGCGCCAAGCGTTTGCGCGGCCGGCGCTCGAGTGCTGCCAGCTCGCGCCGCACGGCCCCTCGGGGCGCACCCGGCAAATGGGCCGCGCGCACCATTACAGCTCCAAGTCCGCGGCGGCGTTGAGCGTCCACTCATCGCGCTGGCCGAGTTCGAGGCGACAACCGCCGGCGTAGGCGATCATCGCGGCGTTGTCGGTGCAGTAGCGCAAGGGTGGCAGATGGGCCGCCAGGCCGAACTCGGCGCCGGCGGCGAGCACGCGCTGGCGCAGGCGCGAGTTGGCGGCCACGCCACCGGCGACTACCAAGCGCGTGGCGCCCACTTGCCGCGCCGCTGCCAGCGTGGTTTCGACCAGCATATCGACCACGGCTTCTTGAAAAGATGCCGCCACCGCAGCCGCCGCTGCGCCGCTCGGTTGCTGCTCGCGGACGTATTGCCAGACGGCGGTCTTGAGGCCGCTGAAGCTGAAATCGAAGCTGCGCGGGCTGCGTCCGGGCTTCAGGCGTGCCCGCGGAAAGCGGATCGCCTCGCGTTGCCCGCTGCGCGCCAGCTCGTCGATCACGCGCCCGCCCGGGTAGCCCAAGCCGAGAATCTTGGCAACCTTGTCGAAAGCCTCACCGGCGGCATCGTCTCGGGTCATCCCGAGACACTGATAGCGCCCCAGCGCAGTGGCCCAATACAGGCTGGTGTGCCCCCCCGAGACCAGCAGCACGAGATAAGGAAACGGCACCTCGTCGTCGAGCTGAGGCGAGAGCAGGTGCCCTTCGAGATGGTTCACGCCCACCAGCGGCAGGCGGCGGCTGAAGGCGATCGCCTTGGCCACGCTCAGGCCGACCAGCAAGGAGCCGATCAAGCCCGGCCCGGTGGTGACGGCGATGCCCTCGACATCACCGAGCGTGACACCGGCCTGATCCAGGGCTCGATCGATGACCGGAATGACGGCGCGGATATGCGAGCGCGAGGCCAGCTCCGGCACTATGCCGCCGTACTTGTGATGCACCGCGTCCTGCGAGGCCACCACGCTGGCGCGCACCGTCCGGCCCGCCAGCACCGCGGCGGCGGTGTCATCGCACGAGCTTTCGATGCCGAGGACAATCATCACGGCTAACGCGGGCTTCAAGGCGCGTCGGCGTTGCCGCCGAGCCGCGCCAGGCCGGTCTGGGCCGCGAGGTTGCGCGGATCAGCGGCCAGCGCCCGCTGGTAAGCGGCACGCGCGTCGGGGTAGCGGCCGACTTCCTCGAATACGGCACCCTGCAAACTGTAGGCGCGAGCCGTCCACGCCTGATCGGCGCGCGCGTTGAGCAGAGCGGCCTTGTCGGCAAAGGCGATTGCTTGGTCATAGCCACGTTTGAGGTAGTGCAAGCGCGCCAGGAAGTAGTAACCGTAGGCATTGGCCGGATCAACGGCGAGGGCGCGCTCGAGCCGATCCAAGGCAAGCTCGTAGGCCTGGTGCTCGATCAGCGTGCGCCCTTCCTCGGCCAGCCGCAGCGCGGCCGCGACATTGGGCCGCGTCGAGCCGTCGATCAGGGTGAGCAAAGACGGCGGCTCGCCCTCAGCCGCGGGAGTCAGCTCGGGCTCCACCTCGGCCGCGCTGGGCGTTTCGGCCGCCGTCGCCGTCGGCGTCGGGCTCGGCGGCGCCGCCATTGTCGGTGTGGCAGACGGCACTGTGGAGAGCGGCGTCGGGACAGGACGCTCCAGCCGCGGCGGCGCCAGGCAGCCGGCGCACAGCAGCAGCGCCGCGCTTAGCCCTAACGTTGAGCGGTCATTCCGCATAGTCAGGCGGGTGCGCGGCCGGGGCTTCGCTTGGCGGGGCGGCGGGGCTGTGCAAATGACATGGCGCGGTCGGTTCGTAGCCTTTCGCAAACGCTTCTTCAATCACCTCGGGGCAAGCGGGGGTGGCTAGTTCGCCGCTGTACTCGTCAATGGCCACCACGCTCACGCCCGGCGGCGGCAGGAAGGGGGTTTCGGGGCGGCCGGCGGTGGCGCGCTTCATGAACTCAGTCCAGATGGGCAAGGCGGCCTCACCGCCAGCGAGACCCACCGCCTTGTTTTGATCGAAGCCGACCCAAACGACGGCCAACAAGTCCGGGGTGAAGCCGGCGAACCAGGCGTCGTGGTAATCATTGGTGGTACCGGTCTTGCCGGCGGCGGCGCGCTTGAAGCCGAGGCGGCGCGCCGACTTGGCGGTGCCGCGATCGAGAACACCCTCCATGATGTGCGTGAGCAGATACACCGGCGCCGGATCGGCGACGCGTTCGATCGCAATCGGGTTGCGCTCGATCGGGCCGCCGCTGTGATCAAGCACGCGCTTGATCGACAGCGGCGCGGCTTTGAGGCCCTGGTTGGCCAGCACCGAGTACGCTTGCGCCACCTCGAACGGGCTGACCTCCGCCGCCCCCAGAGCCAGAGACGGTACGGCCGGCAACGGGCTGGTGATGCCCAGCCGCTGCGCCGCCTCACGCACCGCCGCAATGCCCAGGTCGCGCGCCAGCTGCGAGGTGGCAGCATTGAGCGAGAACTCGAGCGCGTGACGCACGCTCACCGCACCGAAGTACCGGCCCTTGTAGTTGGCCGGGGACCACACCTGGTTGTCGAACGCCCATTCGAAAGGTTCGTCCTGGAGCAGCGAGTTCGGTTGAATTGCCGCACCGCCGTTTTGGGTGTGCTCGAAGGCGGCGAGGTAGACGAAGGGTTTGAAAACCGAGCCCGGCTGTCGCAACGCTTGCACCGCGCGGTTGAACTGCGTGGAGCGATAATCCCGCCCGCCCATCATGGCCTTGATCTCGCCCGTCTGCGGCTGGACCGCGATCAGTGCGCCTTGCAACGATTGACTGGGTTTGTCGCTACGCAGCCGCTTGTAACGCTTCTCCAAGTCCTCGAGCCCGCGCCGCAAGGCCTCTTCGGCAGCGCGTTGTAGCTGCATGTCGAGGGTGGTGAAGATGCTGAGCCCTTCGGTGGTGAGCACCGCGGGCGGGTAGGTGCGCGCCAGCTCTTGGCGCAGGACGTCGACGAAGTACGGGGCATCGTTGCCGATCGGTTTCGGCGCCGCCAGCTGCAACGGCTCGGCGGCGGCTTCGGCGTACTGCTCAGCAGTGATGTTGCCCAACTTGAGCATCAGCGAGAGCCCGTAGTTGCGCCGCTTGCGGGCGCGCTCGGGGTCGCGAAACGGCGAGTAACGATTCGGTGCCTTGATTACCGCCGCCAGCAGCGCCATCTCGGCGAGCGAAAGCTCCGGCAGCGGCTTGCCGAAATAGAACTGGGCGCCCTCCGACACGCCGAAGACACCTTGAGTGCCGCGCTGCCCGAGGTAGATCTCATTGAGATAGTTTTCCAGGATCTCGCGTTTGGAGAAGCGCCGTTCGGTCACCAACGCCATCGCCGCCTCGGTCAGCTTGCGTTTGAGGCTGCGCTCCTCAGAGAGGAAGAAGTTCTTCATCAGCTGCTGCGTCAGTGTGCTGCCGCCCTGCACGGTCCTACCCGTGCGCAGGTTCACCCACAAAGCGCGGGCGATGCCCATGGGATCAATGCCGTGATGCTCGTAAAAGCGCTGGTCTTCGATCGCCATGATCGCTTGCACTAGTGCCGGCGGCACCTCATCCAAGCTGACAAGATGGCGCTCTTCCCAGATGTTCTGATACAGCCCGGTGATCAGCTCCGGCTCTAGTTCGATGACCGACAACTCCTCCCGGCTCGGGAGCTGCTCGATGCGGGTGACGGTGGAGCCGGCAACCGCCAGATGGACAAGCGCACCCGGGCGCGGCCCACTGGGCAGTTGCGCGTCGTGGAGGTAGATGTCGACCTCGTTACGGCGAACGGCGAACTCGCCTTTGGTTGAGACGGCGGCGTTGACCGGGCGGTAGTCGAGCCGGCGCAGCCGGTCCTCGAAGCCGATGCCTTGGAGGTCGACGCCCGGGTAGATCAGGCACGAATCGGAGTAGATCTTCGAGGGGAAGTCCCAACGCTTGCCGGCAAACTTCTCGGTCACCACACCATCGAGGTAGCGCACGTAGGGCACCGCCAGGATGGTTCCTGTGGCGCTCACGGCCAGAAGCAGGAGCAAGGCTCCCAACACGAGGCGTCGCAGCATAGCGGCGGTAGGCCGGGGCCCGCTGATCATTCGCGGGCCCCGGCTTGTCCGGACAACTTACTTCGCCGGCTTGACGGCGAGAAAGATGGTGTTGTCACCCCGGCGGACGAGGAACAGTACGCTCTTGCCTTTGCCGGTCGATTCCAGGCCCTTGCGATAAGAGGCCAAGTCCTTAACCGGCTTTTGATTGATCTCGACGATGACGTCGCCGCGGCGCAGGCCGGCATCGTCGGCGGGGCTGCCAGGTTCCACGCCGGAGACCACCACCCCTTTGGCATCTTCGCCGAGGCCGAGATTTTCGGCGATCTCGGGGGTCAACGGCTGCACCGCGAGGCCCAACTCCGGGCTCTCCTTGCTCGCCGCCGCTACTTCTTCTTCCCTCAGCTCGCCGACCTTCACCGACACGGTCTCGCTCTTCTTGCCGCGCATCAACTTGACCGTGACCGCACGCCCGATCGGTGTGCGGGCCACCAGCAAGGGCAGTTCGTTGGAGTCCTTCACCGGATGTCCATCAAATTCAATGATGACATCGCCGACCTTGATGCCGGCGGCGGCGGCGGGGCCATCCTTCATGACATCGGCGACCAAGGCGCCGCGCGACTCCTCCAACTCCATCGACTCGGCGATCTCGGGCGTGACTTTTTGGATCAGCACGCCGAGCCAGCCGCGCGTGACTTTGCCCTTCTCCTGGAGTTCGGGCAGCAAGTCCTTGGCGATGTTGATCGGGGTGGCAAACCCGATGCCGATATTACCGCCCGAGCGGCTGAAGATCGCGGTATTGATCCCGACCACCTCGCCCTTGAGGTTGATCAGCGGGCCGCCGGAGTTGCCGGGATTGATGGCCGCGTCGGTTTGAATGAAGTTGTCGTAGCTTCCTTGGCCGATGAAGCGTCCCTTGGCGCTGACGATACCGGCAGTGACGCTGTGTTCGAGGCCAAAGGGGTTGCCGATTGCCATGACCCATTCGCCCACGCGCAACTCGTCGGAGTCACCCAGGGTGGCGGGGGTCAGCTCGGGACCGTCTTCGATTCTGATCACCGCGATATCGGTCTTGGCGTCGCGGCCGACGACCTTGGCCTTGTACTCCTTGTCGTTGGAGAGCTTTACCACGATGTCATCGGCGTTTTCGATGACGTGGTTGTTGGTCAGGATTACGCCATCACGGTTGATGATAAAACCGGACCCGAGGCTCCTTTGCTTGAAGGGCTGCCGCGGCATCGGGCCGAAGAAGCGCTCGAACGGTTCCCAGAACTCGTGGAAGGGGTCTTCGCCTGGCGGGCCGCCGGGGCCACCGGGCCCGTGCGGACTACGGCCCAATTGGCGCGGTTCAGGTGCCGACGTCGTCGACACGTTCACCACCGATGGGCTGAGCCGTTCCGCCAGCCGGGCGAAGTCGGGCAAGCCCGCGATCGCCGCCGCGGCCGACGGCGCGCCGCTGCTTGGAGCCGACTCGGCTTTGGGAGTTTCCTCGGTCTTCTCGCCCCAGAAACTAATTGCTCCGACGCGGTGATCGGCGATGGCAAGCAATGCGCCACCAGTGCCGATAGCGATAGCGAAGCGCTTGATGCGGCTTCCCGTTCGAGAAGTCCGCGCATGCGAACTCATGCAGCCTCCTTGTTCTGATTGAAATCGAGTGCGCATCCGCCCTACGCCGGCGGCCGCCGCGCGGTTTCGACGTAGCGCATGCGCAAGTCGTAAAGAATATTGTCCAGCAAGCCTTGCTCGGTAGAATCGAGGTTACCTTTGGTTTTTTCACGGAGCATGCCGAGGATGTCGATCATCTGACGGGCCGCCACCAGATCGCTCGCCACCACCTTGCTGATGGGATCCGGAACCAAACCCAGATACGCCAGCGCCTGGGTGCTCAGGCTGAGAATGAAAGTGGAGAAGTTCAGCTCCACATCACCGGCCGCCAGCGGCGGCGGAACACTGGCGGCCGCGGTATCTGGGGGCGACGCGGGTTCGGCCTCTGGCTGTGGCGAGTCCGCGGACTCGTCGCGGGTCTCGCCGGCTTCGGTGAAGCGGCGCCGGTCGTGCACCCTGAAACCGCGTTGGTCCTCTTTGTCGTCTGTTCCCATTGCTGCTCCAGGTTGAGGCGCCCGTTGCCCCGGTGCGGGAACGGGCGATTCGACTCATGGAGGGAGATTCCCTGCCCCGGCTATACCACCATTGCCCGCAGGCGTTCGATGCGCTCTTCAATCGGCGGGTGGGTACTGAACAGGCGGCCGAACGAGGCGCCGCTGAGCGGGCTCACAATGAAGAGGTGCGCGGTCTGCGGGCTGGCATCGATCGGCATGCGTTGGGAGACCATGTGGAGCTTTTCGAGGGCGGAGGCCAAACCCAGCGGGTTGTGTGACAAGCGCGCCGCCGTGGCGTCGGCCTGGAACTCGCGCGAGCGCGAGATGGCGAGTTGGATCAACGTCGCCGCGATCGGCGCCAGCAGCGTCATCGCCAGCAGCCCCGCGAAGCCCCCGTTCTCCTCCCGGTCATCCCGCTGTAAGCCACCGAACATGGCGGCCCATTGCAGCGTTCGCGCCACCATCATCACCACACCGGCCATGGTGGCTGCGATCGATCCGATCAAGATGTCCCGGTTCTTCACGTGCGCCAGCTCGTGGGCGAGCACCCCCTCCAGCTCCGCGGAGGTGAGCAGGCGCAAGACTCCCTCGGTTACCGCCACCGCCGCGTGCTCCGGATTGCGGCCGGTGGCAAACGCGTTCGGGGCGTCTGAAGCGATCACAAACAGGCGGGGCATCGGCAGGCTGGCCGCCCCACACAGGTTGCTCACCAGGCGGTAGAGCTCCGGGGCCTGGTTCATGTCCACCGGCCGGGCGCGGTACATGGCCAGCACGATCTTGTCGGAGAACCAGTAACTGGCGAAATTCATCGTTGCGGCAAGCACGAAGGCCACCACCAACCCCTGGCTACCGCCGAGGTATTGGCCAATGCCCATGAGCAGCCCGGTCATGAGGCCGAGCAGCAGGGTCGTCTTGATGGTGTTGGACATGCGCGCTCCTTCTGCGCTCCTTGGACGCTGGACAGCGGCTTTTATTTGACCATCGGGGGTGACTTGGCGCAGAGTAAAAGCGGCTCGAAACGTAATATGCACCCCCCACCTTGTCAAGGCAGGGTTTGCGGGGTGCCGGTGCCGTGTCCGCTACAAACCGATAGCGATTGAGAACCATCATGGCCATTCTGGCCCGTGCACTGCGCGCTACTACCGACGCCGGTCTGCGCGACCGCTTCTCCTGGGCGGTTCGGGTTCGCTGGCTGGTCATCGGCGGCTTCCTAGTGCTGGCGGCGGTGGCGCACTGGGGGGGCCTGTCGGTCTCGCTCGGTCCCTGCCTGATCGCCGCGCTCGTCGGTAGTGCGATCAACGCGGCCAACCACTGGTGTGTGACTCGTTGGCGCGCGGTGCTTCCGGTCACCGCACTGGCGCTGGGTGTGGATCTGCTGCTGATCACTTACGTTACGCTCAACACCGGCGGCGTGCGCAGCCCGTTTGTCATCATGTACGTGGTCCAGGTGTTGGCGACCGCGATGTTGGTGGACACGGCCGTGGCCGCAGTCACGGCCGTGGCGGCGGCCGCGCTTTTTGGCGCCGCGATGGGCGCCGAGGCCATCGGGCTGTACGCCGGCGGCAGCCCGATCGAGGACTCGTTGGTGTACCGCGCGACTTGGTCGGCTTTTCTCCTGTACGCGCTTGCCTTGCTGGTGTATCTCGGCGGTTACGTCTCGCAGCGGCTGAGCGCCAGCGAGCGCGACCTAGCCGAAAAGAACCGCAAGCTGGAAGAGACGCTGGCGGCCCACCGCGCCGCCAACCGCGAGCTGGCAGCCGCTTACGAGCGCCTCAAACAAACCGAGGCACACCTGATTCAATCCGAAAAGATGCACGCGCTAGGACAACTGGTTGCAGGTGTAGCGCACGAACTCAACAACCCGATCAGTTTTGTTTCGGCCAACATCGAACACCTGCGCGGCTATATCGAGCAACTGACTCAGCTGCTCAAGGCATACGACGGGGCGGAGCTAGCGGCCACTGAGCGGGCGGGCATCGAGCAACTCAAACGCACGATCCGGCTGCCGGACGTGCTCGCCGACCTGCCCAGCTTGCTGCGCGACTGCGAGGAGGGCGCGCAGCGTACCAAGCGCATCGTCACCGAGCTGCGCACCTTCTCGCGGAGCGAGGAAACCGACCGCTGGCGCCGCGTTGACATCCACCACTGCATCGAGAGCACGCTCGGGCTGCTGAACTACCGGCTGAAGGACCGCGTCACGCTGCACCGCGACTACGCCACGCTGCCGGAAGTCGAGTGCATCCCAGGCCAAATCAACCAAGTGCTGATGAACCTGCTGGCCAACGCGGTCGATGCCATCGGCCGCAGCGGCAACATCTGGATCAGCAGCCGCTTGAGCAACGGCGACAGCCGCGGCGTTGAGGTGGCCATTCGCGATGATGGGGTGGGCATTCCCGCCGACCTGCACCGCCGCATTTTCGATCCCTTCTTCACCACCAAAGAGGTCGGCAAGGGCACCGGCTTGGGGCTGAGTGTTTCCTACAGCATCGTCGAGCGGCACGGCGGCAAGCTCAGCGTCGAATCGCTTCCCGGTCACGGCAGCACCTTCACGCTGGCGCTGCCGATCGACCAGCCCCAACCGGAGTGAGCTATAGCTCGCACCGGATGTCGAGCGCGTCGCGCAGCCCATCACCGAGCAGATTCAACGCCAACACCGTCGTCACCAACGCCAGCCCGGGAAAGATCGCCAGGTGCGGCGCCAGCAGGACGAAGCTGCGCCCTTCGTTGATCATCGTGCCCCACGAAGGCACCGGCGGTTGCACACTCAGGCCAAGAAAACTCAACCCCGCCTCGGCGGCAACCGCTCCCGCCATGCCGAAGGCTGCCTGCACCACCACCAGCGGCAGCACCTGCGGCGCCAGGTGTCGGCTGATGATGCGCGCCGGCGCCCCTCCCAATACCCGCGCCGCGGTGACGAACTCCCGCTCGCGCAGCGACAGGATTTCGGCTCGCACCAGCCGCGCGTAACCGGTCCAGCTGACCGCAACCAGCGCCAAGACGACGTGGTAGATGCTCGGCCCCAACACCGCCGATAGCGCGATAGTCAGGAGCAATCCCGGGAACGCCAGCAGCACATCGACCAGGCGCATGAACAGGTCATCGACCCAGCCGCCGCGATAGCCGGCGGCGGCGCCGAGGGCCAGTCCGATGACCGCCGAGCCCAGCACCGCCAGTAGGCCGACCGCTAGTGAGGGACGCGCCCCGTACACCACCCGGGTGAGCACATCGCGTCCCAACTTGTCCTGTCCAAACGGGTGATCGGTAGTGGGCGGGCGCAACCCTTCATCAAGCCGCTGCGTCGTCGGGCTGTCGGGCGCCAGCCCGGGGGCGAAGACCGCCACTACCACCAACGCCAGCACCAGCAGTGAGCCCGCGACCAGCCGCCGATTCCCCCAACGCCGGTTCATGGCGCCGACTCCGTTGGCAGTCGAATGCGCGGATCACTCCAGGCGTAGAGCAAATCGATCACTAGGTTGAGGCCCACGTACGTCAAGGCGACGGCCAATACACAGCCCTGAACCAGCGGGTAGTCGCGGGTTTGAATCGCCAGCAGCGTCAGCCGCCCAATGCCGGGCCAGCCGAAAATGGTCTCGGTAATGATGGCGCCGCTGAGCAAGGCACCGGCTTGTAGCCCGAGCACCGTAATGACCGGCGACAGGGCGGTGGGCAACGCGTGCCGCAATAACACCCGTACCGCACCGGCTCCTTTCGACCGCGCGGTGCGCACGTAGTCTTCGCTCAGGCGCTCGAGCAGGACGGCGCGCAGCAGGCGCGTCAGCAGCGCCGCCATCCCCAGCCCCAGCGTCACGGCCGGCAAGACCAGATGTGCAAACCCGCCGCGGCCGGAGACCGGTAGCCATCCCAGCCAGAGCGCGAACACCAGCATCAACATCGGCCCCAGCCACAAACTCGGGATCGTTGTCCCGACCAATGCAATAACCGCGCCGGCGCGGTCGATCAGCGAGCGCGGCCAGGCCGCGGCGGCAGCACCCAGCGGCAGCGCAATCAACAGGGCAATCACCAACGCCGCCGCGGCGAGCTCCACGGTTGCGCTATAGCGCGCCACAATCATCCGCCGCACCGGGCGCCCGCTGTGCAACGAGCGGCCGAGGCTGCCGATCGCCAACCGGCGCAGATAGCGTGCGTACTGCACCGGCAGCGGCCGGTGCAAACCGAGTTGGCGGCGCAACACCTCCTTGTCGGCCGCTAGCGCGGTCTCGCCCAGCATGGCGTCGACCGGATCGCCGGGAATCAGATGAATCAGCAGGAACACGACCGTGACCACGCCCAGCACCGTGGGAATCATCAGTCCGAGGCGCCATATCAGGTATCGGATCATTCGCCCGCCTCCTGAGCGCCGGCCGGTTCGTCGATCCAGGCGTCACGCAGCGACTGGAAACTGGCATCTGCGCGCAACTCGAACCCGCGCAGCCGGCGGCTCACGGCGGCCACGTTGGTGGTCCACCACAGCGGGATCACCGGCAAGAGCTCGGCCACACGCCGTTGCGTTTCGGCATAGAGACGCTGGCGCTCCTCCATTACCAACGTGTGCCGCGCCCGCGCGGTCAGCACGTCAACGGTCTCGTCGGCGAAAAATCCTCGGTTGTTGCTCGCGGGCGGTACTTGCGAGGAGTGACAAGTGAGAAAATAGATGTCGGGGTCTGCCACTCCCACCCACGCCAGCGAGTAAAGGTGGAAATCACCACGCTTGATGTCGGCGTAGAACGTGCCCCACTCGTAGGTCCGAATGTCGAGCGCGACGCCCACGCGGGCGAGCTGCTCCTGCATGACCTCCGCGATCCGTTTGCGAACATCGACCGTGGTGGTCTTGTACGAGAGCCGGAAACGCGGCAATCGGCCAGCCCCGTCCGGGTCCGGGTAGCCGGCCTCGTCGAGCAGTTCGGCTGCGCGCTTGGGGTTGTACGCATACGAGGCGACGTTGCCGTTGTAGGCCCAGTGCCCGGGCGCGAGCAGGCCGGTTGCCGGTGTGGCAAAGCCCCGCAGCACGGCGCGCACCAGCGCCTCGCGATCGAGCGCATGCGCTAGCGCACGCCGCACCCGCACGTCCGCCAGCCGCGGATCACGCAGGTTCATGCCGAGATATTGGAAGGTAGTTCCCGGGCGGGTGAGGATCTGCACCTGCGGCAACTGCCGCAGCCATGCCACCGCGTCAGGCTCGATCGCGTTTTGCAGGAGATCCAACTCGCCACGTTTGAACTCCAGCAAGCGCACCAAGCTGTCGGGCACAACTTTGAAAACGATGCCGGCCAAGCGCGCCGGTGGTGCGGCGTAGCCGGCAAAGCGTCGCAACACCACCCGTTCGTCGGGCGCGAATTCATCCAACCGAAACGGGCCGGAGCCGACCGGTATGGCGAGGGGTGCAGCCGGCGACGCCGCGACCGCGGGCGCAGGCAGGATGCCCAGCGTCGTAGCATCGAGAAACGAGGCGAAGGGCTCGCTCAGATGAAAGCGCACAGTGAGAGTGTCGGGCGCTGCAATCTCTCGAATCGCCGCCAGCGACTCCCGCTTGGGCGAGCGCGAGATCGGGGCCCGCACCGCATCAAACGTGGCTTTGACATCGGCGGCGGTCACCGGGGAGCCGTCGTGGAAGCGAAAACCATCGCGCAGGTGGAACTCGAAAGTAAGCGGATCGGGATTCGTCCAGTCGCCCGCGAGATGAGCGAAGTACCGTCCCTGTTCGTCAGTGCGCGTCAGCCCATCGAACAGGAGATCGCCGATCTGGCTGCCGAGCGCATCGGTGGCGTAACGCGGGTCCAGGGTCACCGGCCCGTTTTCTATGGCCACGACCGCGTACCCGGGGCGCGGCGGGTCATCGGCCGTAGTGCATCCCGGAATCAGGGCTAGGCAAAAGCCTGCCGATGCCAACACAATAATTGACAGTCCCGAAAAGGCTCTGCTAGCGTGAGTCATAAAGACGCGAGCGGGCGCGCGGGGGCGGGGCCGCATAACCAATCGCGGCGGCGGAGGACAACGGTGAGTGCACGGGCGTATCGGATCACAGCTGGCTTGGTGATCACGCTCGTGATCGCTGCCGCAACCCCGGCCCCGTCCACCGAGCCACCCGCGACCGAGCCTAATCACAGCCAGACGGCGCTGCCCGCCCCGGCCCAGCTGCGACCGCAGGTCGAGTTCTGGAAGAGCATCTTCGCCACCTACGGCAAGCATCAGGTCGTGGTGCACGACGCACTCTACCTAGACCGGGTGTACACGGTGTTGGATTTCGGCCCGCTGGCACAGGCCGGGGCCAGCGACGCCGAGAGCGAGTTGCTCCGGCGGCGCGGTGCCGAAAACGAAATCGCCAAGGTACGTGCGATTCTCACGCGACTGCATCAGCTCGGTCCGAATCCGCAAGAGCTCTCCACCGAGGAGCGGAAAATATGGGCGCTGTTTCGGCAAGTCAAGGAACGCGATCGCTTCCTAAAGGCCGCGGCGCCCGAGCGCGTGCGTACCCAGACCGGGTTGCGCGAGCGCTTCGCCCGCGGCCTGGAGGTGGGGGCGCGCTACTGGCCGGAGATTGAGCGCATCTTCCGCGAGGAAGGCGTGCCCCGCGAGCTGACTCGGCTGCCACTGGTGGAGTCGTGCTTCGACGTTCGGGCCTATTCGAAGGCGGGTGCAGCCGGGGTGTGGCAGTTCATGCCCACCACGGGCCGGCGCTTCATGCGCATCGACGACGCGGTCGACGAACGGCGCGACCCGGTTATCGCCGCGCGCGCAGCCGCGCGTTACCTGCGCGCCGACTTCGAGGCCCTGGGCTCCTGGCCGCTGGCAATCACGGCATACAACCACGGCCGCGCCGGCATCGCGCGTGCCGTGAGAACGGTGAATTCGCCGGACATCGCGGATGTCGTCCGTAAGTACCACGGGCCGGCCTTCAAGTTCGCCTCGCGTAATTTCTACGCTGAGTTCCTAGCCGCCCTGGAGGTGGAACGTAACGCTGCCGGGTACTTCGGCGATCTCAACTACGAGCCGCCGCTGGCCGTTGCCTCAGTTCGAGTGCCCGACTACGTCAAGCTGCACACGCTGGCCGGTTGCGCCGGCGGCTCAGTTGCGACGCTCGCCGACCTCAACCCCGCGCTCAGCCGCGAGGTGGTTGAGGGTAAGCTCAGCGTGCCCCGCGGCTACATGCTGCGGATCCCGGCCGGGAGCCAGGCGCGGTTCGAACAGCAATACGCCGCGCTCCCGCCCCAGTTGAAATCAGCCGGGCAGGCCAAGACATACGTCGTGCACCGGGTACAGCGCGGCCAGACCTTGCTGGCGATTGCGCGGCAGTATGGCACCACGGTTGCGGCTATCCAGAAGCGCAACAAGTTAGGCCGCAGCGCTGTCATTCGCGCCGGTCAAGCGCTGCAAATCCCGCGCGGTTGAGCGGCGTGTTGCCGCCGCCGATTGCGCTTAGTGGAATTGCGGCCGCGGCCGATACTCCTCGTCGTGATTTCCGGCCAACTCCGCGACCATCGCCCTCAACACGTCGCTCTCGGTCAGAATGCCAACCAGCTGACCGCGATCGACCACCGGCAGCGCGTGGATCTGATACTGCAGCATGGCGCGCGCGGCATCTATGATCGGGGTCTCCGGTGAGGTCACCCGCGGCTGTAACGTCATAATGCCGCCGACCTGAATGTGGTCCAGCAACTCGTCTTCGTTGTCTTCATCGAGCGGCGCCACCAGCGACGGTGAGCGGCGCCAAATGTCGCCGGCGGTGATGATGCCAACCAAGCGCTCTCCGTCGAGCACCGGCAGCCGGCGCACGTGCCCATCACGCATCAACATGCGGGCCTTGCGCACACTGTCATCCGGGCTGATCGCCAACGGATGCCGGCTCATCTGCTCGCGCACCAACATGGCCCTAGGCGGAGCATCTTCCGTGCCACGGGGCGGTGGGCTACCCGCCCCGGGCGATCGGGCATCCGGGGGCGGCAGCGGCGCCCAAACGTTAATCGTCTGCGATTAGCCTTCTTATTTTCGGAAGCGCGGCGGCGAGCGGCGCTCACTGTTGGAGGCCGATGTCGAGCTCCTCGAGTTTGCGATAGAGCGACGAGAGGCTGAGGCCCAAGACCTCGGCGGCTTTTTTCTTGTCCCAGTTGAGCTTGCGCAAGGTGGTCTGGATGTGAGTGCGCTCGTACACCTTGACGGCGTCCTTCAGGTTGTCGGCGGCGTAGGGGATCATTTCTTCGTCGGTGCCCAAGACGCGTGGCAGGTCGCTCACGGTGATCCAGTCGCCACCGCCGAGGATCATCGCCCGTTCGAGTACGTTGTCGAGCTCGCGGATGTTGCCTTTCCAGTGCAGCGCCATCAACGTCTTCATCGCCGCGTTGTCGACGCCCTTGTAATTTTTCTTGAGTTCCTGGTTGTGCTTGCGGATCAGGTACTCCACCAGCAATGGGATATCTTCGCGCCGATCCCGCAAAGGGGGTACGTGGATTCCGACGACGTTTAGGCGGTAATAGAGGTCTTCGCGAAAGCGGCCCCCCTCCACTTCGCTCTTCAGCTCCTTGTTGGTGGAGGCGATGATACGAATGTCAATGCGAACCGGCGTCCCGCTGCCGAGCGGCAGGACTTCCTTCTCTTCGATCGCCCGCAGCAGTTTGACTTGCAGGCCGAAGGGCAGATCACCGATCTCGTCCAAGAAGATCGTGCCGCCGCGGGCGCGCAGGAACAAGCCCTCTTGATTGCTCACCGCACCGGTAAAGGCGCCACGCAGGTGCCCGAACAGTTGACTCTCGAGTAAGCTTTCGGGGATTGCCCCGCAGTTCACCGGCAGGAACACCTTGTCGCGGCGGTCGCTGTGTCCGTGGATTGCGCGCGCCACCACCTCCTTGCCCACTCCACTCTCGCCGGTGATCAACACGGTGCTCTTGGTCGGCGCGACCTTGCGGATGAGGTCGACGATCTCGCGCATCGTGCCGCTCCGGCCGACGAGGTTCTGGTAATCGAACTGGCTCTCGACCGCGCGCCGCAGCATCTGCACCTCCCAGGCGAGGTGCTTGTACTCGAGCAGCCGTTTGACCTTGCCGAGCACGTCGGCGAAGATCAGCGGCTTCATGATGTAGTCCTGGGCGCCCTGCCGGAGCGCCTCGACGGCGGTCTCGATCGAGGCGTAGGCGGTAATCAGCACCACCAAGCTTTGGGGCGCGATCTCGCGGGTCCGGCACAGCACATCGATGCCGCTGGCCCCCGGCATCCGCAAATCCGCGATGATGAGATCGAATTCGGCTTCTCCGATCGCCTTGAGCGCGGCTTCGCCGTCTTGCGCTTCTACTACGGTGTAGCCTTCGTCGCGCAAGACCGCCCCGAGGCTCTCTCGGATCGCCGCCTCATCGTCTGCTACCAGTATCGTTCCGGGCACGTCGCCACTCCACCGCTTGGTGCGACATCATTCCCGGGTTGCCGCAGCCGAGTCAAGGCGATTGACGCAGCGCGGAGTCACCGGGCGTGCGACAAATCTGTGGGTAACGTGCAGCCGACCGGGCAAATCCTCACCAGTCTGACAGTACTGTGTACTGTCAGGCCGAGGCCCATGGCCGAAAGGGACGCAATTTGTCATCTTCCAGGCGCGGCGCCGCTTCTTCAGCTGCTTCTCCCGCACGATTGCGGTCTGTGCGCAGCCGTGCGCTTCGTAGTAGACCAGCTTGTCAACGCCGTACTTGGCCGAAAAACCCTCCACTAC
>JACQVA010000256.1 GCA_016210005.1 Deltaproteobacteria bacterium
CGCGCTTCGTAGTAGACCAGCTTGTCAACGCCGTACTTGGCCGAAAAACCCTCCACTACCTTGCTCTAATGCTGCCACACCCGCGTTGCCAGCTGTGAAGTCACCCCAATGTACAGCGTGCCGTTTCGTTTGCTGGCCAGGATGTAAACGCAGAACTAGCTTGTCCGTAGCGCCAAACGCCAAACTGGATTCCCGCTTTCGCGGGAATGACGGCCATAACACCGAACCACGTTACCCACAAATTTGTCGCGCACCCGGCCGGCGGGCCACCAATCGCCCCAGGTATGTCGGGCCGACTTCGGTCTCCAAGCGGCCCTCTTGCGCCGCCAGGACCTCGAAGTCCTCGAAGTAGCTGAGCAACTCGCCGTGGCGCAGCAGGTGCTCGGGGTTGGTGGGATGGCCGATCAAGCGTTGCTCGATCAGAAAGGTCTCGCAGATCACGATCCCGCCCGGACGCACGGCCCGCTTGAGGGCATCGAACAACGTGCGCTGCAAGTAGCGGATATTCACGGCCGCGGCGTAGTGGTCGCGGGGCAACGGGAATTCCTCCAGGTCGGCCTGCAAGGCGCGCACCGGCAGATGCTCCGCGCGGGCTACGGCCGTCAGGTATTGCAGGCCGGTGAAGGAGATGTCGATGGCGTCGACGGGATGGCCGTGCCGGGCCAGGTAGAGGCTGTTGCGTCCGTCGCCGGCGGCCGCGTCCAGCACCGGCCCGGGCGCGATCAGGTGGCGGAAGGTTTGGAGGAACTGTGACGGCGGATCGGCAGCGTGCCGGCCCCGGCTGCCGTAGCGATGCTCCCAGCGGTCGCGATCGGCGCGCATCGTCAGTGCAGCACCGCGCGCGCGAGCACGAGCACATCTGTATAGACGGCGCCGGCACGCTTGAGGGTGCGGCTGCACTCGTCGGCAGTGGCGCCGGTGGTGTAGACGTCGTCAATCAAGAGCACCCGGCGGCCGGCAACCCGCCGGTCAGAGCTGACCCGAAATGCGCCGGCGACGTTGCGTCGGCGCGCGCGCTCATCGAGTTCAACCTGCGGATCGGTGGCGCGCACGCGCTCGAGCGCGAAGGGATCGAGCAGGCACCCGAAACGCCGCGCCACCCCGTGGGCCAGCAGCAGCGCCTGATTGAAACCGCGCCAGCGTAACCGGCTCAGGTGCAGCGGCACCGCAATAATCAGGTCGTAGCGGCTGACCTCGAGCGTGCAATGCCTGATCATCAGCCGGGTCAGCGCCGGCGCCAGACTGACATCGGGGCCGTACTTGTAGCGTTGCAGGGCATGTTTGAAGGGGTCGGTGCGCTCGTCGTCGGCGGCATAGGTGGCGCAGGCGCGGGCCACTCCGAACGCCGGCCGCCGCCCCAGACAGCGGTGGCACAAGTGATCGGGGCCGCTGCCGGCAAAGGGATCGCCGCAGATGGAACATAGGGGGGAAGCGGGCGGATGGATTTCCCCTTCACACGCTTCACAGAAAGACGCGGCGGCGCTGGTGCCACCACAGCCGGGGCACTTCGGCGGATAGAGCAGATCGAGTGCGCGAACCCACCAGGACACGCGCGCATGCTACGCACTGACTCCGCCGCGCGCAACTTTTGTGATCGGCCGGCGCACGCGCTAGACTGCCGCCATGCGGTGTCGCAGCTGCCAACAGACGGCGGGATGGTTGCGCCGGTCGTGCGCTACCTGCGAGCGCCTGGCCGCCGTCGTGGCGGCCAATCGCGGCCAGGGCCTCAGCCACACGCTCGATCTCCTCATCGCCACCGGCGTACCCGCGGCCCACATCGAGAAGTTCCTTGCGGCCGAGCCGGATGGCCACGGCAGTATCCGCGATCAAATCGTTGCCGATATGACCAACGAGTTGATGCACGCCCTCGGCCAACCGAGCGCGCAGACCGCCGCTGATGTGAAACGGGCTCGCACGCGCGGCCAGTGGCATGCTTACGGACAACGCCCGCGCTAGGCGCCGCACCGAGGGATGGGCGACGAACTTTGACTGGACGCAAGCCGGCATATTATACGTTGAGCACTAAGGAGCGGCCATGAAACGCTTCGTCATTGGTTTCGCGATCGGCATGGGCCTGATGTACTGGTACCTGGAAAACGGGGAGCGCGTGTTCGGCAATGCCAATTCCTGGATGGAGAAGTCCGCCTCCGGCTATCGGCACGATCGCGTCCACGATGCCGCCAAAGAAGTCGCCGGCGAAAAGGCCCAGCGCTGATGCCCGCAATGGCCCTGGGCGACCTGCGGGTCCTCGATCTGACGCGGGTCATTGCCGGCCCCTTCTGCACCGGCTTGCTGGCAGACTTTGGCGCCGAAGTCATCAAGGTCGAGCTTCCCGGCCGTGGTGACGATACCCGTTATGGCTACCCGACGGTGGCAGACGTGCCGGTCGCCTTTCTCGCCCTCAATCACAACAAGAAAGGCATCACGCTCGACGTGCGCAAGCCCGCCGGGCGTGAGCTGCTGCTCAAGTTGATCGACCGCTGCGATGTCTTGGTCGAAAACTTCGCGGCCGGCACGATGGAGAAGTGGGGGCTGGGGTACGAGGTGTTGCGAGCCCGCCACCCGCGCCTGATATACGCGGCCCTGTCCGGCTTCGGCCAAACCGGCCCCTATGCTCATCGCACCTCCTACGACATCATCGCTCAGGCCATGGGTGGCTTGATGAGCCTGACCGGCTTTCCCGATGGACCACCGACGCGCGGCGGCGGCGCACTCGGTGATTACATCGGCGGCCTATTCCTTGCCGTCGGTATCCTGACCGCGGTGCATTTTCGCGCCCAGAGCGGGCAGGGGCAGCTGGTCGATGTCTCGAACATGGATGCCATGTTCACGATCCTCGACAGCTGGCCGACGGTGACCGCGATGACCGGCCGGCTGCCGGCCCGCTTGGGCAATCGCCACCCGTTTACCGCACCCTACGACTGCTACCGCGCGACCGACGGCTACGTTGTGATCGGTGTGGCGAATAACCAGCTCTTCCGTACGCTCGTGACGGCCGTAGGGCGCCCGGAGTTGGGGCAGGATGTACGCTTCAAGTCGCCGCGCGCGCGGTTGGAGCATCACGACGAGATCAACGGCGTCATCGGCGGCTGGGTGGGTTGCCGCACGGTGGCCGAGGTGATGCGGGTGCTCGGTGCCGCCAACGTGCCCTGTGCACCGGTGATGACGGTCGACCAATTGTTGACCGACCCACAACTCCGGGCGCGCGACATGGTGGTGCAAGCGCCGCACCCCCAGATCGGACCGGTGACCATGCCGGGCGTCCCGATCAAGCTTTCGGCCTCGCCCGGGGCGGTGCGGGCGGTGGGGCCCGGGCTTGGCCAAGATAACGAGGCAGTGTACCGTGACTTGCTCGGGTTGTCGGCGGCTGAAATCTCGGCGTTGCAGGCCGAGCAAGTGATTTAGGGCAGAGGGCGCGGGAAACACACTATGGAACTTCCGGTTATCCAACGGCTGAAGAAGGATCTCGCCGAGCTCACCAACGAGCTGAACACAAAGATTCCCAAGCTGCTGCAAGAAGCAGCCGCGCACGGCGATCTCAGTGAGAACGCGGAGTACGACGCCGCTAAGCAGCGCCAGGAGTACGTCCGCGCCCGCATCGCGCAGCTCAACCAGCGTATCCGCGAGCTATCGCTATACAACGTCAGCCAAATCCCCGACGGCGTTGTCGGCTATGGCAGCCGAGTCACGGTCGAGGACATCGACGAGGGCGAGGTGCAGGATTTCGAGATTGTGTTTCCCGAAGAGGTCAACGCCGGCGCCGGGCAGATTTCACTGAGTTCACCGCTGGGGCGGGCCCTGCTCAATCGCACCGCGGGCGATGAAGTGGAAGTGCAGACGCCGCGCGGGAAGAAGACCTACCAGATCGTCACCCTGCGGACCTTTCATCAGCGCGCCGCCTCCGACTGATCCGGGAGCACGCCGTCGCGCAGGGCGGCGGCAGCGTCTTCGGGGGCGACCGGGTTGAAGTACACCCCGGTGGCCCATTCCATCCCCAACTCGCCGGCCAGGTGCGGGATCAGCTCCCAGTGCCAGTGAAAGGTTTCGTGCTTGCTGCCGTCAAGCGGGCCGCTGTGGAGCGCCAGGCTGAAGTGTGGATTGGCAAGCGTGGTGCGCAGCTTACTCATGGTGTCGCGCAACAACGCCGCCAGTGCCGGCAGCTGGCGTTGGCTGATGGCGCCGAAGTCGGCGTGGTGTTGGCGCGGCAGAATCCAGATCTCGAACGGAAAGCAAGAGGCGTAAGGGGCGAAGGCGACGAAGTCGAGATTGGCCGAGATGACCCGGCTGCCGGCATTCACCTCGGCCTCCAAACAGTCGCAGAACACGCAGCGTTCCTTGAGCCGATGAAAGAAGTCGGCCGCCGCTAGTTCGTCATCGATGCGCCGCGGCACAAACGGCGTGGCGACGATGTGGGAATGATTATGAGGGTAGCGGCTGGTCGGTGCCCCGTGATTCTTGACCAGCGCGATCTGGCGAAAGCGCGGGTCGCGGCGCAAGTCGTTGAAGCGCGTGAGGTAGCTCTCGAGCAAGCGCGTCATCTGTGCCAAGTCGAAGTCGGCCCAGTGCGCGTGGTGGTCGGGAGTATCCACCACCAGCTCGTGGGCGCCGATGGCACTCATCAAGTCGAATGGCCCGATCCCGCGCCGCTCCAGTTTGCCTTCGATGTGCAGCAGCGGCCGGCGGTCGGGCGTAATGCGGACCAGCCAGCCGGTGGGGTTGGCTTCGGTGCGCTCGCCGCGCACGGCGTACAGCTCATTGGGGTTCATGGCCTCGTTGCCGGGGCAGAAAGGGCAGGGGGTTTCTTCCATCAGCGGCACCGCCGGAGCGCGCCGGCGTACCACATCCGCGCGCCGCTCGGGTGCAACGATAACCCAGCGGCGCATCAACGGATCACGACGTAGCTCTGACATGGCGGTGCCGGCACCCTTGCGTTAGGACCGTGTGCGGCACTATAGGCGCCCCAGCGCACGGTCGCAATGAGGAATGCATGACCCCGAACAACTTAGCTGACATGTTCTTTGCCCAAGCGGCGCGGATGGGTAACCGCCCGCGTTACCGCTACCGCAGCGAAGCCGGGTGGCGTGAGGTCTCGTGGGCGCAATGCCGCGAGCGCGTGCAAGACCTTGCCGCGGGCTTGTGCGCGCTCGGCCTGACTCCCGGTGCGACGGTGGCGCTGCTCAGCAGTACGCGCCCGGAGTGGACGGAGATCGACTTGGGCATCCTTGCGGCCGGCGGTGTAACCGTTCCCATCTACCCTTCCAACCTCGCGGCCGAGTGCGGCTACATTGTGTGCAACGCCGAAGCCCGCATCGTTTTCGTCGAGAACGAGAAGCAGCTGGCCAAGATCATCGAGGTGCGCGACCGCGGCTTCGAGCTCGATGGCGTTCGCCATCAAGCAACCGTGCGCCACGTTTGCTTGATCGACGGGCCGGGCGGCGGCGATGTGGTGGCGCTTGCGGACCTGATGGCCCGCGGGCGCGCCGAACGCGAGCGCCACCAGCCGGAATTGCAGCGGCGCCGCGCTGCGCTCGGCCGGGACGCGCTTGCTACCATCGTTTACACCTCGGGAACTACCGGGCCCCCGAAAGGGGTGATGCAGACGCACGGGAATCACCTGGCGGCCGTCGAACAGCTAATGCGCCTGGGTTTGATCGCCGAGGGCGAAGTGGACTTCTTCTTCCTGCCGCTGGCCCATTCGTTCGCGCGCTTGCTGGAATACCTTGGCTTGTACGCCGGCACCGTGACCGCCTTCGCGCGCAGCATCGACACGCTGATCGAGGACGCCGCCGCGGCCCAGCCGCACGTGATCCCGGCCGTGCCCAGGGTCTATGAGAAGATCTACGCGCGTATTCAGGCTACCCGCAACAGCGCCTCGCCGCGCAAGCGGCGCCTGCTCGATTGGGCCTTTCAGGTCGGCCGCCGGCATAGCCAATGCCTACAGCAGGGGCGAGCGGTGTCGCCGTTGCTGGCGCTGCAGGTGGCAGTCGCCCATCGCTTGGTCTTCCGCCGCATCCACGCCTTGCTCGGGGGCCGTCTCAGGTACCTGATCTCTGGCGGTGCCCCGCTGGCGCGCGAGATCGCCGAGTTCTTTCATTCGATCGGCCTGCTGGTGCTCGAAGGCTACGGCCTCACCGAAACCACACCGATATTAACCGTCAACCGGCCGGGCGCTTTCAAGTTCGGTACCGTCGGCCAAGCCCTGGACGACGTGGTGCTGCGGATCGCCGAGGACGGCGAGGTGCTCGCCACCGGCCCGAACATCGCCCAGGGCTATTTCAGACGGCCGGAGGCTACCGCGGAAACGTGGGACGCGCAGGGTTGGTTCCATACCGGCGACATCGGCGAGTTGGACGGTGATGGGTTCTTGCGCATCACCGATCGCAAGAAGGATCTCATCAAGACCTCCGGGGGCAAGTACGTGGCACCCCAGACCGTCGAGAACCTGCTGAAGACGCAGCCGCACATCAGTCAAGCCGTCGTCATCGGCGACAACCGCAAGTACTGTGTGGCGCTGATAACTCTCGACGCCGAAGAAATCCAAAGCTGGGCCCGGGCGCAGCGGGTGGATCTCCCCGCGCGCGAGCACTGGCCTGCCCATCCCGAGATCATGGCCTTGATCGATCGCGAAGTGGCTGCGGTCAACCAACAGCTGCCCTCCTACGGCACGATCAAGTATCACCGCATCCTGGCCCACGACTTCAGCCCCGAGAGCGGCGAGTTGACCCCGAGCTTGAAGGTGAAACGCAAGGTTGTGGCCCAGCGTTATCAGCCGCTGATCGAGGAGATGTACTGAGCCCCGGGGGCGCCGGCGACCGCATCCGTGTGCGAATTCCGCTGAGCTGCGGCGCACTTGCTGCGGCAGTAGGGGTGTGCTACATCCCCCAGCGACATTGAGGGCCGCTGAGGAAAAGTGGGCCGCGCGCCCACTTTTTTTGTTTTGGAGATATGGATAAATCTGTGGCCGAGCGCGTCTGGGCGCTGGCCGAACCCTTAGCGCAACAGGAGGGACTGGAGATTGTCGACGCGGAGTTCCGTCGCGAAGGACGGGGGATGGTGCTACGGCTGTACTTGGACCGAGCGGGCGGCGTGGCGCCGGATAGCCCGCGCGGGATGGGCGTGACGCTGGACGAATTGGCCCGCTTCAGTCGCCAACTGGGAGATGTGCTCGATGTGCACCAAGCCGTACCCGGCAGTTACACGCTGGAAACCTCGTCGCCGGGGATCGACCGGCGGCTGCGTGTGCCGGCGCAGTTTGCGCGCTACCTCGGTAAGCGCGTGCGCCTGCGCCTGCTCGAGCCGCTCGCCGGCCGGCGCACGCTGCTGGGGCTGCTGAAGGAAGTCCGCGATGACGGCATCCTCGTCGATGCACAACCGGAGGCGCTATTTGTTCGCTATGCCGAAATTAGCCAAGCCAATTACGAGCACGAGTTCGGACGCCAACTCTGAGCGTGGCTCACGGAGGGTACCATGCAACCTGAACTCAGCCGAGTGATCGATCAAGTCAGCAAGGAAAAGAGTATCGACAAGTCGATCGTCATCAGCGCCGTGGAAAACGCGATGCTCTCGGCGGCCAAAAAGGTGCTCAGCGCCGATATCCGCGTCGAGGCCAAGTACAACCCCGACCTCGGCGAGGTGGAGTTGTTCAAGATCCTCACCGTCGCCGAAACCGTCACCAATCCGGAAACCGAAGTCTCGCTCGAAGACGCTCGCGCCAATCTCGATCCCGAAGCCAGCGTCGGCGACGAACTGCTCGAAAAGCTCGATCAGCGTTACGGCCGTATCGCCGCCCAGGCCGCGAAACAACATCTGATCCAACGCCTGCGCGATGCCGAACGGGACATCATTTACAACGAGTTCAAAGACCGTAAGGGTGAACTGACGCATGCCGGTATCGTGCAGCGCTTCGAAAAGAAGAACATCATCGTCAATCTCGGCCGCACCGATGCCATCTTGCCGGAGAAGGAACAGATCCCCCGCGAGCGCTATCGCCAGGGCGATCGCATCCGGGCTTACATCCTCGACGTCGAGATGAGCAGCAAGGGGCCACAGATCATCTTGTCGCGCACCCATCCGGGCTTTCTGGTCAAGTTGTTCGAACAGGAAGTGCCGGAGATGTACGAAGGCATCGTCGAGGTCAAAGGCGCGGCCCGCGAACCCGGGGGCCGCGCCAAGATCGCCGTGATCTCCAACGATCCCGACGTCGACCCGGTCGGTGCCTGCGTCGGCATGAAGGGGACGCGCGTGCAGGCGGTGGTACAGGAACTGCGCGGCGAAAAGATCGACATCGTGCACTGGACCCCGGACCCAGCGGAGTATGTCTGCCGCGGGCTCGCTCCGGCGAAGGTGTCGAAAATCATCATGGACGAGGACGAACACGTCATGGAGGTCATCGTCGCCGACGATCAGCTGTCGTTGGCCATCGGTAAGAAGGGCCAGAACGTGCGCTTGGCCTCGCGCCTGAGCGGTTGGAAGCTCGATGTGCGCAGCGAAGCCGAGGCCGAAGAGGAGGCGCGCAAGGCCCGCGCCGCGCTGACCGCAATTCCGAACCTCGGCGATGTGACGGCAGAACTGCTCTATCAGTACGGCTTCAAGTCCGCTGAAGAAGTGATCGCCACCGACGAGCAGACCATCGCCGAGATCGACGGCATCGGGCCGGAGAAGGCGCCGATCGTGCTCAAAGCCGTGCGCGCCTACATCGAAGAACAGCAGCGGCTAGCCGCAGCGGCGGCCGCGGCGGCCGCCGCTGAACCCAAGGGAGAGGACGAGCCCGCGTGAGCAAGTCGCTGCAGCTCCGTACCTGCCTAGGTTGCGGCCAGCGTGCACCCCAGCCGGAGCTGGTGCGGCTGGCGGCGATGCCGGACGGCGCTATCGCTGCGGATTGGCGCCACCGCCAGCCCGGCCGGGGCGGCTACCTGCATCAGGAGCGCAGCTGTTGGGAGCGATTCGCGGCGCGCAAGGGGCCGGTGCGCTCGCTGCAACGGTCGATGAGTCGTGCCGAGCGCCAGCTGCTGGTCGCTCGCCTGCGAGCAGATTCGGAGCTATAGAAGAATGTCCATGGCTGGGAAGCGCATAAGCACGCTGGCGAAAGAGTGGTCGACCGGCCCACACAAATTCGAGGTGAAGGACTTGCTCGCTCACCTGGAACGGCTCGGCATTCACGGCAAACGGCCGCAGAATTCGCTCAGCGATGAAGAGGTGGACCAGTTGCGCGCGGCCTGCTTCGGTGAGAAGCCCGTCATTGCCGTGGGCGAAGAACGCACGGTAACCAGCGACGAGGGCCAAACCAGCGTCGAACGGCGGGTCAGCACGCGCGTGATCCGACGCCGGGCCGCGCCGGTGCAGCCGGCGCTGCCGGAGGAAGCCCCCGCGGCTCCGGCTGAGCCCCTGATCACCCACGCCGAAGTTATCGAAACCTTCAGCGAGCCGTTTGCGACCGAGCCGTTCGTGGAGCCCGAGTTGCCGGTTCACATTGAGCCCAGCTTGCCGCCGGTCGCGCCCGCCCCGACACCGCCGCTGGAATTACGACCGGTGGCACCGGCGCCGCCCGCGGCAGTCGTCAAGCCCGCGCCCAAGCCTGCGCCGCCACCAGTTGCTTCGGCGAAACCGCAGGCCATGCCGGCGGCCCGAGCCGGTGCCGCCCCGGCTATGCCCGAAGCCCAGCGCGGCCCGCGCGTGCTCGGGCGCATCGATCTCAAGAAGGCGGAACCGCCCAAACCGGCGCCCCGCGCCGAACGCGAACGGCCGGCGGCGGCGGTGCAGCCTCCGGCCGCGCTCTTCCCGCCCGAGGAGACGGCGGAAGCGGGCGGCCGCGGGCGCAAGAAGAAACGACGGGTTATTCAGAAACCCGAAACCGCCCCCGAAGTCCTTGGCGGCCGCGATACCCGTTACGGCAAGCTGCCGCGCAAGAAGCGCGCTCAGCCCGGCAAGGAACAGCGCAAGACGGAAATCACCACTCCCAAGGCGAGTAAGCGGGTGGTGCGCATTTCCGAAATCATCACCGTTGGTGACCTCGCCAAGGCGATGGGCGTCAAGGCCGGCGAGGTCATCAAGAAGCTGATGGACGCTGGCATGATGGCCACGATCAACCAGGTGCTCGATGCCGACACCGCCTCCCTGATCGCGACCGAATTCGAGTACAACGTCGAGAACGTGGCCTTCAACGCCGAGTCCGCCATCGAGGTCGATCGCGAAGCCACCACCGAGGACCTGCCGAAAGTCCCCCGGCCGCCGGTGGTTACCATCATGGGCCACGTTGATCACGGCAAGACCTCGTTGCTGGACCGCATCCGCCAGACCAACGTCACGGCCCAGGAAGCCGGCGGTATCACGCAACACATCGGCGCCTATAGCGTGGAAGTGCACAACAAGCGGGTGGCCTTCCTCGATACCCCGGGGCACGAGGCCTTCACCCAGATGCGCGCCCGCGGCGCCAAGGTGACCGACATCGTCATCCTCGTGGTCGCCGCCGATGACGGGGTAATGCCGCAAACGGTCGAGGCGCTCAATCACGCGCGCGCCGCCGCCGTGCCGGTGATCGTCGCGATCAACAAGATCGACAAGCCCGAGGCCGACCTCGACCGCATTCGCCGCGACCTCGCCAACCACGGCTTGGTGCCGGAAGACTGGGGCGGTGACACCGTCTGTGTGCCGGTGTCGGCAAAGACCGGCGACGGCATTCCCCAGCTGCTCGAAATGCTGCTCTTGCAGGCGGAAATGCTCGAGCTGCAGGCGCCGCTCGAGGCCCTGGCGCGCGGTACCATCGTCGAAGCCAAACTCGATCGCGGCCGTGGACCGGTGGCCACCGTGCTGGTGCAGGAAGGCACACTCAAGATCGGCGACCCCTTCGTCTGTGGCGGCGAGTACGGCCGCCTGCGCGCCATGATCGACGACAAGGGCCGCAAACTCAACAGCGCCGGGCCGTCTACGCCGGTCGAAATCCTCGGCCTCAATGGCGTGCCCGATGCCGGCAACGCCTTCGTGGTGGTCAAGGACGAGGCCACCGCCCGACAGGTCGCCGACCACCGCCGGCAAAAGCAGCGCGAGGCCGACCTGGTCAAGAGCGCCAAGGTCTCGCTCGAAGACCTCTACGAACAGATCCAACAGGGCGAGGTCAAGGAGCTGCGCGTCGTCATGAAAGCCGACGTCCAAGGCTCGGTCGAGGCCTTGTCGGAGGCGTTGTCGCGGCTGTCGAGCGAGGAAGTCCGCCTCAATGTCCTGCATGCCTCGGTCGGCGGCATCACCGAGAGTGATGTGTTGCTGGCGTCGGCTTCCAACGCCGTGATCATCGGCTTCAATGTGCGGCCCGAGAGCAAGGCCGCCGACCTGGCCGAGCGCGAAGGCGTCGATCAGCGCCTCTACACCGTCATTTACAACGCCGTCAACGACGTGCGCGATGCCATGGAGGGCCTGCTCGAACCGACGTTTCGGGAAAAGACGGTGGGGCGCGCACAAGTGCGCGAGGTCTTCGCTATCCCCAGCATCGGCGCGGTCGCCGGCTGCCACGTCAGCGAAGGCAAGCTCACCCGCGGCGCCGCGGCCCGGCTGGTGCGCGACCACGTTGTCGTGCACACCGGCAAGGTGGCGACCTTGCGCCGGTTCAAGGAGGACGTCCGCGAGGTCCAGTCCGGCTACGAGTGTGGCCTGACGCTCGAGAACTATCAGGATGTGAAAGTCGGCGACGTGGTCGAAGCCTACGAGAGCGAGGCCGTCACCCGCCGGCTGACGCCGACGGCGGGTCGTGCCGTCGCGGCGGAACGACGCGTCTAGGAGCCTGTCGCATAGACGGCCCGCCGGCCAGCTGGCCGCCCGGGCGTGAGCCGTGCAGGGTCGATTGCCATGGTGGTTGGCGTTCTCAGACTGACGTTGTTCCTGCCCGAGAACCACTCCCTCAAGGGTAAACGCGGCGTGATCAAGAAGATCAAGGCGCGCATCGCCAACGAGTTCAACGTCTCGGTGGCCGAGTGTGATGGCCAGGACTTGTGGCAGCGGGCGGTGCTCGGCGTGGCCCAAGTGGGGCCGGACGCTCCCTATGTGGACGGCACCCTGCGCCAGGTGGTGCGCTTCGTCGAGGAGCTGCACCTCGCCGAAGTGGGGGCCGATGAGATCGAGGTGTTTCACTGCTGAGCGGGTCAAGCGGCCGAGCTGGCCAGCGCAATCGCGGGTGTTCGCCCGCTTCCCCGCTGGCGACCAGCAACGCTGGACCTGCCGACTAGTGGCTTCGCCATGACTGGACATCGCACCGAACGGGTGGCCGACGCACTGCGCGCCGTGATTGCGGAACTGCTGGTGCGCGACATTAAGGATCCGCGCATTGGCATGGTGACCCTCACCGGCGTCGAAATGAGCCCCGACCTCAAGCACGCCCGGGTCTTCTTCAGCTGCTTGGGTGACGAGGCCGCGCACCAGCGCTCATTGGCAGGGCTGCGCAGCGCCAGCGGCTTCATCAAGGCGCAGGCGGCGCGCCGCCTCAAGCTCCGCTTCACCCCTGAGATCACTTTCATCTTCGACCCAGCGCTAGAACGAGCCGAGCGCCTGGCGACGTTGTTGCGCCAGGCCGAGCAACCTGACCAGGAGGCCGCCCCCGGCGACCGCGATGATACGGGCGGTGAGGGGGAAGCATGATCGACGGTATCTTGCTCGTCGATAAGCCCGAGGGGCTGACCTCGGCTGCCGTCGTTCGCATCGCCAAGCGCAGTTTGCGGGTTAAGGTGGGGCACCTCGGCACGCTCGACCCGTTTGCCACCGGCCTGTTGCCGCTGTGCCTCGGTGAAGGTACCAAGATCGCCCAATTCCTGGTCGTTGCCGACAAGGTTTACGACGGCTTTATCCGGCTCGGCAGCGAGACCGATAGCGGGGACCGTACCGGCCGGGTGGTACGCACGGCAGAGGTGCCCGTCTTCGAGCCGGCGGCACTCGAGGTGCTGGCGCAACGCTTCACCGGCGAGCAACTGCAGACCCCGCCGATGTTCTCCGCGATCAAGCAGGGCGGGGTTCCGCTCTACGAACTCGCCCGCGCGGGCACCGAGGTTGAACGCGCGCCCCGCCCGGTGGTGATCCATCGTCTGCAATTGCGGCTGGTGGCGCCCGACCTTCTCGCGCTCGCGGTCCACTGCTCGAAGGGGACCTACATTCGCGTCTTAGCGCAGGACCTCGGCGTGGCACTGGGCTCGGCCGCTCACCTCGAAGCGCTGCGGCGTACGGCCTTCGGCGCCTTCAGCCTCGGCGATGCCGTCTCGCTCGCCGACCTCGAAGCCGGGCGGGTAGACAAGCTGATCGGCCTGCGCGCCGCCCTGCGGCACTTGCGCGAGTTCAGCATCGATGTCGGGCAAGCCCACCGCGCGCGTAGCGGCCAGGCGGCGGCGCTGCGCGACCTGCCGGCGGCCGCGGCGGTGGAAACGGCCAAGCTGATTGGCCCCGGCGGAGAACTGATCGCGGTGGTGTCAGGGGCGGCGGCCGCCCCGTGGCGCTTTGAACGGGTGTTTGCGCACCAACAAGTCTGAGCGCTGGCGGGCGAGGTGCGGGGTTGGCAATGCTGTCCGTTCTGCATGTGGATCCGGAGCGGCGCTGGGGCGGCGGGCAAGTGCACCTGCGCGAGTTGTGCCGCAAGCTGCGCGAGTTCGGCGTGTCACAAGCGGTTGCCTGCCATCCCGGCGCACCGTTGCATTTGGCGCTCGCGGCCGATGGGTTGGTGACGTTGCCGGTGCCGATTCGCAACGCCTTCGACGGGCGCGGCCTGTGGCGGCTGCGCCAGGCGCTGCGCGGCGGGTTGTTCCAGGTGGTGCACTTTCACACCGCGCACGCGCACGCCCTCAGCCCGTGGCTGCCGCGACAGCGGCGGGCGTTCGTGGTCACCCGTCACATGGAGACACCGCCGCGCAGCGCGCTGCTGTTCAATCACGCCGTCGATGGCGTGATCGCCATCTGCGAAGCGGTGCGCGGTGCGCTGCTGGGCGTGGGCGTCGCCGCCAGCAAAGTGCGGGTGATCTATCTCGGTATCGACCTGGCGCCACCGGCGGCAGGGGCGGCGGCGCGCCAGGCGCAGCGCCGGGCCTGGGGTGTTAGCGCTGACGAGATCGTGGTCCTGACCGCGGCGGTCTTGGAGCGCCGCAAGGGGCACCGCTTTCTGATCGAAGCGATCAGCCGACTGCCGCCGCTGCCCGGGCCCCCGGCACGCTTCGTCTTCTGCGGCAGCGGCTCGCAACAGCCGGCGCTGGCGGCGCAGGTGCGTGCCGCCGGGCTGGCCGATCGCGTTCTACTTGCCGGGTTTGCCGGTAACATGCCGGAGGTGTTGGCTGCCGCCGACCTCTTCGTCTTGCCGTCATTGGCCGAGGGCCTGCCGGTGGTGCTGATGGAGGCGATGGCCGCCAAGCTGCCGGTAATCGCGACCGCGGTGTCGGGCACGCCGGAAATCGTTGCCGACGGGGTGAACGGCCGGCTGGTGCCGCCGGCGGATCCGGCGGCGCTGGCGCGGGTGCTGACTGAGCTACTCGCCGACCCGGGCCGGCGGCTGGCCATCGGCCAACGTGGCCGCGCGCGCGTCGAGCAGCATTTTAGCAGCGAACGCATGGCGCGGGAGTTTCTGGCATACTATGAAGGCCTGCGCGCGCACCTGAATGAGCGACGCTTGGACGTGAGAGCAAGATGATCGGCGCCGACCATGTCGCCCGCTGGCTGCGGAGCTTTGCGAAAGTTCGCGTGCTAGTGCTCGGTGATCTCATCCTCGACCAGTTCATCTGGGGCCGGGTTGAGCGCATCTCGCCCGAGGCGCCGGTGCCGGTAGTGCAGGTTACCGATGAGTGTTTTCGGCTCGGCGGGGCCGCCAACGTGGTGCACAATGTGCGCGTGCTCGGCGGGCAAGCGGCCGTCCTGGGGGTGGTGGGAGCGGACGCTGCCGGGCGCCGGCTGTTGCAGCTGTTGCGCGCGATCGGCGCGAAGGTTGACGGCGCGGTGACGAGCCGGGGCGTGGGCACGACGCGCAAGACGCGCATCGTGGCGCACCAACAGCAGGTGGTGCGCCTCGATCGCGACCAGCCGTCGCAGCGCACGGCGGCCGCCGCGGCGCGCTTGGCGCGCGCGTTGCCGCGGCAGGTGGCCGCTGCCGATGTGGTGGTGGTCTCCGACTACGGCAAGGGTGTGGTCACCCCGGCGCTGCTGGCGCAACTGGCGGCGCTGCGCCAGCGCCGCGGCTTTGTGCTGGTCATCGATCCCAAGAAACAGAACTACGCCCACTACCGCGGGGCCACGCTGCTGACCCCGAACACCGCCGAGGCCAGCCAGGCCGCCGGTGTCGAGATCACGGACGCGGCGAGCTTGCAGCGTGCCGGCGCGCTGCTGCTCGAACGCTGGCAGGCCGAGGCCATCTTGATCACTCGGGGTGAGCACGGGATGGCGCTGTTCCAGCGCGGCGGCCCGGCTCGTCACTTCCCCACCGTCGCCCGTCACGTCTTCGACGTCACCGGTGCCGGTGATACGGTGGTGGCAACCGCGGCCCTGGCCTTGGGCGCGGGCGCGGCGCTGGAAGAGGCGGCGGTGCTGGCCAATCACGCCGCCGGCATCGTCGTCGGCGAGGTCGGCACTGCCACCGTGTCGCTCGCCGCATTGCGCGCCGCGTTGCGCCGGGGTGCAGCGTGAGCCGTACAGGGAGCTACGCATGCGCAGTATGACAGGGTTCGGACAGGCAACCGTGGAAGGTGACGGCCGCCGCATCACCGTCGAAGTGCGCTCCGTCAATCAGCGCTTTCTCGACGTCAAGCTGAACATGCCGCGGGAATACGCGCCGTGGGAGAAGGATCTGCGCGCGTTGGTTCAGGCGGCGGTTGGCCGCGGCAAAGTGGACGTGGCGATCAACCGCAGCGGTAACTCCACCGTCGAGGTCCGCGTCGAAATCAATCAGACCCTGGTCCGCGCTTACATCGACGGCCTGAGGCAACTGCAAGCGGAATTGGGTCTCGGCGGGCAGATCGATCTGGCGTTGCTGCTGAGCCGGCCGGAGGTGCTGCGGGTGGTCGAACGCCGGGGTGACCCGGCGCTCGAGATCGCGGCGGTACGCCGCGGACTCGAAGAGGCGTTGCACCGCTTCAACGCCGAACGCGCTCGCGAGGGCCGCGCGCTTGCGCGTGATCTGCGTCAGCGCCTCAAACACCTGCGCCAGATCGCCACCCGCATGCGCGCGCGCGCTCAGCGCCTGGGCCCGCTGTTGGCGCGCCGATTACGCCACCGCCTGGCGGAGCTACTCGAAGGCACCCCGGTCTCCGAAGAGCGGCTCCTGCAGGAGGTGGCGATCATGGTTGAGCGCGCCGACGTCACCGAGGAGCTGGTTCGCCTCGACAGCCACATGCAGGCGATGGCCACCGCCATCGCCGGGTCTGAGGCGGCCGGCCGGCAGCTCGACTTCCTGTTGCAGGAGCTTCACCGCGAGATCAACACCATCGCCTCCAAGAGCGCCGACTTGGATATGACCAACCTCAGCCTGGCTGCCCGCGCCGAAACCGAGAAGGTGCGCGAGCAGGTGCAGAACGTGGAGTAGTGCGCCGGAGCTTCGGGGCGCGCGCCCCGTGTCGCTTCAGCCGCTGGCGCCGGCCCCACCGGTCAATGCCGCCCGGGCGGCCGCCGCCGAGGCTCGGTCATGTACGTTGAAGCGCTTGAGGTTGCGGTCGATGCGGCGGGCAAGGCCGGTGAGCACGTTGCCGGGGCCGACTTCGACGACCGCGTGGATGCCCTCGGCGGCAATCATGCGAGTCATCAGCTCGTGCCAGCGGACAGTGCGGCTGACCTGCCGGGCCAGCCCGTCGCGGGCGTCGGCGCCGGAGCAGATCTTGCGCGCGTCGACGTTGTTGTAGAGCGGCACCCGCAAGTCACGGAAAGTGACGGCGCACAGGTCGGGCAACAGCCGTGCGGCGGCGGGCTGCATCAGCCGGCAATGAAACGGGGCGCTGACGGGCAATTCGATGGCCTTGGCGCCGGCCGCGGCCGCCGCCGCGCGCACCGCCGCGCGGTCGCCGGCGATGACGATCTGGCCCGGAGCGTTGAGGTTGGCGATGTCGACGACCCCTTCGCCGACACTCGCCAGGGCGCGCTCAACGGCTGGCAACTCCGCCCCCAGGAGCGCGAACATCGCCCCCTGTCCTTCCGGCACGGCCTCCTGCATGTAGCGGCCGCGCCGGTGTACCAGCGCGATGGCATCGCGGAAATCGAGGGCCCCGGCCGCGACCGCGGCGGCGTATTCACCCAAGCTGTGTCCGGCGACGACGGCCGGTTCGAGACCGAGCACGCGATAGGCCGCGATGCTGGCCAACACAATAGCCGGCTGCGTGTTGGCGGTGCGGCGCAGTTCCGCCTCCGGCCCCTCCAGTACGATGCGTGAGAGCTGGAAGCCGAGCACGTCATCGGCGGTGGCGAACAACTCGCGCACTTCGGCGAAATGTTCGTGGAGGTCAGCGGCCATGCCGACCGCTTGCGAACCTTGTCCGGGGAAAATGAACGCAACGCCTGCCAGACCCATGCACGCTTTCCTACGACGCCCAGCGGGGTTTGCGCAAGGCCAAGCGCGGCCTCGGCGCGCGCTATGCGGACAAAGGGCCGGAGCCCTCGAAGTGGCGGAAGGAGATGCTCGGTTTCTTCATCGACCCCCGTGATCTCGTCGATGTCCGGTTGCATTTCCCTGACTCCGCGTCTCCGTGTGAGCATGCCGTGTTGAATCGTTGCCGGCGAACTGATGGCCTTGACCCAGGCGATTCCCGGCGCGGCGACGGTACGCAGAAATCTGTCAACGTGCCGCGCCGGTGCGCGACTGCAGCTCCCCGAGTTGAGCCTCCAACTCGGCAATGCGCAGATCCTTGGGGTCCGGCATGAACACCTCGGTGATGTTGCCCGCCGGCATGCGCTGGCGCAGCGCGCCCTGGCCAGCATACACCACGGTGTCGTCATCCCACGATCCATAGTACGGGATCTCCATGGGCGGTTCTGCGGTCGCCCACTGCTTGACGAACTCGGCGTACGGCTGGCCGCGCCGCCGCCGCGCCATGCGCTCGGCCGCGCGCGCAGCGCAGGTGGCGTCCTCGTCCACCACCAGCGTCTCCTGGTCGTACACCACGCAGTAGATCGCCCGCGCCGACTCGTGTGAGATCAGTTCCTCGCTCAGATCCTTCATCACCAGTGCCGGCTCCCGCTCCAGCACGTCACCATAGCCGGCGCCGGCGCCCTGACAGGTCATGTAGATCTCACCCTCGCGCGCCAGCTCGAACGCCATGCCCGCATCCTGGCTGAGGTACTGCCCGCCGGGAATCGGCCGTTCGTTCATCAGCCGCACGATGTCGAAAGGAAAGGCGGTGCCGTGTTGCGCGAGGTAGTCGAAGACGTTGACGCCCTTGACCTTGGCGACCGGATAAGCCGGGCAACCGTAGCCGCCGAACAGCGGCGGGGCGGAGCAGAACCACGACCCCGACTGGGCGGTCATGAAGCCCCACATCGCGCTGCCGCGCACTGCCACCATCTGCTCGTAGCCGAGGCCGCCGCGGTACTTGCCCCAGCCGACGCGGTCGCGCGCCAGCTGCTGGGCGATCAGCCGCACCATCGGCAGCTCTTCCTCGTTCAGCTCCTGCTCGCCGGTGTCGCACATGTAGCCGAACAGCGGCGAGAGCGCGTGCTCACCGTCGCGGTTCTCGCGTGCCCCTTGGCCGTTGCCGTTGATGTCGGCGCAGAAGTTGCCGGTGACCTCGAAGTGCTGCGTCAGGCCGCCGTAAACGAAGGTGGCCGGCTGGTTGTACTGCGAGGCAATGATGTTGGTGTAGCGCTTCGGCACGCTGTAGCAGAACTTCGCCAACGCCAGGCTGAAAAGCGTGATCAGGCGGAATAGCGGCAGCAGACTCATCGCGTTGGGGGCCTCGACCGAGGCATCGATCAGCGAGTTTGAATCACTGACGAAATCGACCGGCGCGATCACCGCCTGATTGTGCGGCAGGTCCGGCCAGATGTTCTGTAGCAGCGTGGTCAGCAGTGCGATCTTCGCCGGCGCGATGACGGCGTTGATGGAGCGGTTGGTAAACTGCGGCGCCGTGCCGCGGAAGTCAGCAGTGATCTGCTCACCTCTGACGGTGAGAGTGACGCTGATCTTGATGAGGGCGTTCTCGCGCAGCGTGGAATCCAGCCAGCTGACCGCGCGTACGGTGCCGTCGGGCATCGCCGCGATGCGGCGGCGAACTTCCGCCTCGGTGTCCTCTAACGTCTGGCGCAACGTGGCGATGAGATACTCCCGGCCGAATTCGGCGCAGATGGCGTGCAGCCGATCGATCAGCCGAATGCAGGCATGCAGTTTGACCTTGAGGTCCTCGTACTGCAGCTTGGGATCGCGCACCGAGTTCTGCAGGAAGGTGAGCAGGTCACGCTTGATGCGGTAGTGCTCGACGATCTTGAAGGGCGGCATCTTGAGCCCTTCGTCCCACTTGCTTTCCGCTTTCGCCGGCATACCGCCGGGCTCGCAGGCGCCGTTTTCTCCCTCGTGAATCGTGGACGACACCCAGCCGATCAGCTCGCCATCGGCGAATACGGGCATGATCAGGCTCTGATCGGTGTTGTGGACACCGCCGTAACGGGAATCGTTGTGAATGAAGCCGTCGCCGTCGCGTACGCCCACCGTCGGCTCGTCGCTCCAATACTGCTTGACGAACTTGAGCGGATAGTGACAGACGCCGGCGAAGCCGACGATGCCGCGCGGGCCGATCATGGCCAAGTCGCCGGCGGCGGTGAAGACCGCGGTGACCAGATCGCCCCACTTGGCGCCGGGGGCCGCGCCCATCTGCTCGACCATGGTGAAGCTCTCAGAGAGCGCGGCGTCGAGGCGGCCGCGCACCTGCTGCAAACGGTGCGGATCGGGACGGTGCCGCAGAATCGCGTCTTCGGCGGCGGTGCGCGGCGCGAGGCGATGCTCGCGCATGATCTCCGGGTCGGGGCCGTAGAACAGTTTGTGCGTATCGATAAACGCGCGCAGCAGTTGCTGCTCTTCCGCACTCAACTCGCTGGGCGGCGCGCCCGGTTCCAGGCTCATGGCCGGCCTCTAGTCGAGCTCTTGCCCGTCCATGCCGGCGTTCTTGCGCGCTTGCCGCACCAAATCGGCCACGATCGGCCCCAGCGTCGTCGGGTCCTCCACCGGTTTGGCGACCGGGCCGCGGTGCCAGCCCTCGGCGATGCCCAGCAGGGTGCCGGTAGCCTCGAAGACCTTGCCGGTGACGGTGGCCGATTCGGCGCTGGCAAGCCAAGTCACTATCGGTGCGATCCAGCGCGGGTGGAGCGCGGCCTTGGCCGCCTCGTCGCCGCGTCCCATGGCGAGATCTTCCGTCATCCGCGTCAGCGCCCCGGGAGCGACGGCGTTGACGGTGATGCCATAGCGGCGCAGTTCACGGGCGGCGATGACGGTGAAGGCGGCAATGCCGGCCTTGGCCGCGCCGTAGTTGGTCTGGCCGGGGTTGCCGTAGATGCCGGATACCGAGGTAGTGTTGATGATGCGGGCGTCCACTGGCTTGCCGGCTTTAGCCTGATCGCGCCAGTAGGCGGCGGCGAAGTGGGCGGGGGCAAAGGTGCCCTTCAGATGCACCTTGATGACAGCATCCCACTCGGCTTCGGTCATGTTGACGAGCATGCGGTCGCGTAGGATGCCGGCGTTGTTCACCAGCACGTCCAGGCGGCCGAAGCTAGTGATGGCTTGCCGGATCATGCTTTCGGCCCCGGCCCAATCGCTGATGTCATCGCCGTTAGCGGCGGCCTCGCCGCCGGCAGCCTTGATTTCGTCTACCACCTCGCTGGCCGGCCCCAGCGAGGCGCCGGTGCCGTCGCGGGCCCCACCCAGGTCGTTGACGATCACCCGCGCACCGTGCGCGGCCAGCATCAGTGCGTGCTCGCGGCCGATACCGCGCCCGGCGCCGGTGACGATGGCGACTCGCCCTTCGCATAGCTTGCTCATTGAGAACCCTCCTCGCGCTCTGGCTGCCGGACTCGGCGTTGAAGTCCGGTCTGGACCTGTGGCTTACGCCAGGCTCGCAAGCGAATCAATGCCTTCGCCCTGGAGGCGCGGAGCACGAGAGCGCGGCTACTCGATCAACGGGCGTGTGCTGAACACGCCGCCGTGGTGCTCGACCACGATAATGCCGGCGTTGGCGGTTGCCAACACTTGTTCCCAACACCCGGTGATGTGGGCTTCTATCGCCATGAGGACGCCGGCGTGAGCCACGACCACGACATCTTGCGCGGGGTAAACGCTGGCCAGGCGCAGCAGGGCCGGCACGACCCGGCGCTGCACGTCGGTGAGCGCCTCTCCGCCCGGCGGCCGCCATTCCCAGCGCCGCTGCGGGTTGAATGCCGGGTCCTGCAGCGCGACGTCGTAGGGCTGGCCCATCAGTTGTCCCATGTGCTGCTCGCGCACTTCGGGGTCGATCGACAGTGGCAGGGCGAGCTCGGCGGCAATGATCTCGCCGGTCTCGCGGGCACGGGCATAGGGGCTGGCGACGACGCGGATCGGGGCGAACTGCGCGTGAATGCGCTCAGCGGCGTTGCGCGCCTGCGCCCGCCCATTGTCGGTCAGCGGCACCTCAGTCGAGTGCGTAAAGCGGCGGTCGCGATTGCCCTCGCTCTCACCGTGGCGCACCCAAATCAGCCGGCCGGCGCCATCGCCGCTGCGCTGCCTCAGGCTCATCGGCCGAGCAACCCGCGGTAGAGTTGGAGGTACTGCTGGGCGCTGCGCGCCCACGAAAAGTCTGCCGCCATCGCGTTCTGCATCAGTATTCGCCATTGCGCCGGCCGGCGGTAGCAGCTCAGCGCGCGGCCGAGGCAGTCGAGCAAGGCCGGCACGCTGTAGTCGCTGAACTTGAAGCCGGTGCCGGTGCCGGCCGCCGGTTCGAACTCACTGATGGTGTCGTCGAGCCCGCCGGTGGCCCGTACCACCGGGATGGTGCCGTAGCGCAGGCTGTAGATCTGGTTGAGCCCGCAAGGCTCGTAGCGCGACGGCATCAGGAACATGTCGGCCCCGGCTTCGATCTGGTGGGCGATGGTGTTGTCAAAGGCGATCCGCACGCCCACCTGCTTGGCGAAGCGCCGGCCGAGAGCAGCAAGCAGGTCCTGGTACTGGGCGTCGCCGCTGCCCAGCACCACCAGTTGGAGCTTGCGCCGCAGTAGCACGGGCAGGGCCTCGGCAAGCAGGTCGAAGCCCTTCTGTGCCGCCAGCCGCGAGACGATGCCGAGCAGCGGTCGCTTGGGTTCAACCGGCAGGCCGAACAGCCGCTGCAGGTCGGCTTTGCAGGCGGCCTTGCCGGCGAGGTCATTGGCGCTGTAGCGGGCGGCGATATGCGGGTCGTGCTCGGGACTCCACTCGCGGTAGTCAACCCCATTGAGGATCCCGGTCAGCGCCCGGCGGCGCGCGCGCAGCACGCCAGCGAGTCCGTGGCCGAATTCTTCGGTCTGGATCTCCTCGGCATACTTGCGGGAGACGGTGGTGAGGGCATCGGCGAACACCATGCCGGCCTTGAGGTAATTGATCTTGCCATAGAACTCGAGTTGCTCAGGATTGTAGTAACGCCGGTCGAGAATGAGCAAGTGCCAGTCGGCGTTCCAGAACAGGCCTTGGTAGGCGAGGTTGTGGATGGTGAGGACGGTCTTGGTGGCGGCCAGCGTGGGATAGCGGGCGGCGTCTGCCCGCAGGAAGGCCGGGGCGAGCGCGGTCTGCCAGTCGTGACAGTGCAACACCGCGGGTGCGCCCAGGTGTGCGGCAATCGCCAAGACGGCGCGAGCGAAGAAGGCGAAGCGTTCGGCGTTGTCGAGGAAGTCGCCCGCGGCGGTGCCGTAGAGGCCGTCGCGATCGAAATAGGCATCGGCGCAAGGCAGATACACCGGCACGGCGCCGGCCAGTTTGGTGGTGAGGATCTCGACGCTGACTTCGCGGTTGCCCACCGGCACGGTGATCGACCAGCCCGCCGGTTGCAGCCCGAAGCGCTCGCGGTTGATCGCGCGATAGGCGGGTAGGACCACGGTGACGTCGGCACCGGCGGCTTGCAAGACGCCGGGCAGGGCGCCGGCGACATCAGCCAAGCCCCCGGTCTTGGCCAGCGGTACGGCCTCGGAGGCCGCCATCAGAACCTTCATTGTCTGTGGCTGAGCAATCGCGGCTACGACTCGCCGGCCTCGCGCAGCGCGCGGGCCGCCTCCTCGGGCGGTGTCGGGTTGATGTAGAAGCCGGTGCCCCACTCGAAGCCGGCGACCTTGGTCAGCTTGGGGATGATCTCGAGGTGCCAGTGGTAATAGCCGGAGTCGCTGTCTTGCAGGGGCAGCGAGTGAATCATGTAATTGAACGGCGGCCGGTCGAGCACGCGATTGAGGCGGCGCAAGGCGTCGCGCAGTGCTTGCGCCAAGTGATGGTACTCGTACTTGGTAGCGTTCTCGAAGGCCGCACCGTGCTGCTTGGGGAGGATCCAGGTCTCCAACGGAAAGCGCGGCGCAAACGGGCAGACGGTGATAAAGTCGGCGTTTTCGGCGACCAGGCGCACGCCGCTCTCGGTCTCCTGGCGCACGATGTCACAGAAGACGCAGCGCTCCTTGTATTGGAAGTACTCGCGCGCCCCTTGCAGCTCCTCGGCGACGTTGAGCGGCACGATCGGCAGGGCGATCAGCTGCGAGTGTGAATGCTCCAGGCTGGCGCCGGCCTCGGCGCCGTGGTTCTTGAAGATCAGGATGAAGCGGAAGCGCCGGTCCTTGCGCAGGTCGAGGATCCGGTCCCGGTACGCCCACAGCACTTCCTCCACCTGCGCCACCTGCAAGTCGGCGAGATGGCTATCGTGGTCGGGGGTTTCGATCACCACCTCGTGAGCTCCCAAGCCGTTCATGAGGTCGTACAGGCCCTCGCCGTGGCGGCCGAGTTCGCCCTCGATGCGCAATGCCGGGAACTTGTTGGGGACCACCCGCACGCTCCAGCCGGCGGTGTCGGGGCCGTTGCCGTTGCTGCGGTAGGCAAGCACCTCCGGCGGGGTTTCCAGCTCGTGTCCGGCACAAAAGCCGCACGGGCCGCCGCGGCGCGCATCGCCGCCATGGGTGAAATCGTGCGGGCGCTTGCTGCGTTCGGTGGCAATGATCACCCACCGTCCCATCACCGGGTCTTTGCGAAGCTCGGGCATACTCAACCAATATTCCGTATCAGGCGCGGGCGAGCAAGCTGTTCTAGGAGAGCGGACGAAGACGCGGAGCAGCAGCGGTCGGCCCCGCCGCTATCCCGGGAAAGCAGCCGCGGGGGTGTGGACGGCCGATCACGAGGCCGCGGCACGCAGGCGCTGGCTGCCGGCCTCGCTGTCGCTGGCCTCGAGTGCCAGGGCGAGCACTTCGTCGAGCGTATCGACGAAGTGGAAAGTCATCTCCTTGCGTGCCGACTCGGGCACATCTTCGAGGTCGGTTTCGTTGCGCTTGGGCAGGATTACGGTGGTGATGCCGGCGCGGCGGGCGCCGAGCACCTTTTCCTTCACGCCGCCGACCGGCAGCACCTTGCCGCGCAAGGTGATCTCGCCGGTCATGGCGAGGTCGTGGCGCGCCAGGCGCCCGGTCAGCAGCGAGGCCAGTGCGGTGGCGATCGTCACGCCCGCCGACGGCCCGTCCTTGGGCACGGCACCGGCGGGCACGTGGATGTGCAAGTCGAGGTTTTCGAAGAAGTCGGCCGCCAAGCCGTAGCGCTCGGCGCGGCTGCGGACGTGGCTGAGGGCGGCTTGCGCCGATTCCTTCATCACTTCGCCCAAGTGGCCGGTCAGCGTCAGCCCTTTCTTGCCGGTCATCTTGGTGGCTTCGATGAAGATGATGTCGCCGCCCATCGGCGTCCACACCAGCCCGACGGCGATGCCCGGTTCGTTGGTGCGCTCGGCGATTTCAGAAAAAAAGCGGCCGGGGCCGAGCAGCTCGCGGACTCTTTCCGTGGTGATGGTGGCGGGTTCGGTCTTGCCCTCGGTATAAGCCCGCGCGGTCTTGCGGCAGATACTGCCGATCTCGCGCTCGAAGTTGCGCAGCCCGGCCTCGCGCGTGTAGTGGCGCACCAGCTGCACCAGCGCCTCGTCGCTGAACGTGATCTGTTCCAGCGCCAGGCCGTTTTCTTTCACTTGCTTGGGCAGCAAATGGCGGCGGGCGATCTCAAGCTTTTCCTCCTCGGTGTAGCCGAGCAGCTCGATCACCTCCATACGGTCGCGCAGCGGCGGCGGAATCGGTTCGAGCATATTGGCGGTGGTCACGAACATGACCTTGGAGAGATCAAACGGAACATCGAGGTAGTGATCCTGGAAGGTGTTGTTCTGCTCGGGATCGAGCACCTCCAACAGGGCCGAGGCCGGATCACCGCGGAAATCAGTCCCCAGCTTGTCGATCTCATCGAGCATGAACAGCGGGTTGTTGGAGCCGGCGGTGCGCAGGCCCTGAATGATGCGGCCGGGGCGGGAGCCGAGGGAGGTGCGGCGGTGGCCGCGCATCTCGGCTTCGTCACGAATGCCGCCGAGCGAAAGGCGGATGAACTTGCGGCCGAGGGCACGCGCGATCGACTTGCCGAGCGAGGTCTTGCCGACTCCCGGCGGGCCGACGAAGCAGAGGATTGGCCCCTTGGAGTCCTGCTTCAACTTGCGCACGGCGAGGAACTCCAAGATGCGGTCCTTGATCTTCTCGAGATCGAAGTGATCTTCATCGAGAATGCCGCGGGCGTGAACGATCTCGAGGTTGTCGGTGGTCGAGGCACTCCAGGGCAGGTTGACCAGCCACTCGATGTAGGTGCGCACGACAGAGTGTTCGGCCGACTCGGGCGGGATGATGCGCAAGCGCTCGAGTTCGTTCTCGCAGGCTTTGCGCGCCTCCTCCGGCATATTGGCCTGCTCCATCTTGGCGCGCATCTCCTCGATCTCGGCCGCACGCGGATCGCCTTCGCCGAGTTCCTTCTGGATCGCGCGCATCTGCTGGCGCAGGTAAAACTCCTTCTGGTTCTTCGACAGCTCCGACTGCACCTGGGTCTGGATCTTGTGCCCGAGCTCGAGCAGCTCGATCTCGCGGTTCAGGATCGCGGACAGGCGCTCCAGCCGTGCTCGCACCTCGAGGGTGCTGAGCAGCTCCTGCTTTTCCTCGATCGAAATGTTCAAGTTCGAGGCGATCAGGTCGGTGACCTTGCCCGGGTCCTTGATGTTCATGACCACGACCTGCAGCTCGTCGGGCAGGTAGGGGATCATGGAGACGAACTTGGCGAACTGGTTGACCATGTGCGCTTGCACCGCCTCCAGCTCCTTGGAGCCGTCGTGCAAGTCGCTGAGGTGGCGCACACGCGCGCGCATGTACGGGGTCAGCTGTAGGAACTCGGTGGTCTCGATTCGCCGCAGGCCCTGCACCAGAATGCGCACGCTGCCGTCGGGGTACTTGAGCATCTTGAGGATGCGTCCGGCAGCTCCGCGGCCGAACAGCCCGGCCGGTTCCGGCGCTTCCTCCTCGGGGTTCTTTTGCGCGATCAGCGCGAGCATGCGGTCGCTGGCGAGGGCTTCTTCCACCGCTTGCAGCGAGGGTCCGCGCGAGATCAGCAGGGGCACGATCGCAGATGGGAAGATCGCCACGCCGCGCAAAGGCAGCACCGGCAACTCCGTCGGCACGGCGATGCCGCTCAGGTCATCCTCGAAGCCGAAGAACCGCTGCTCTTTGATTTCGGTGATTTCCGTCTCTTCGCTTTCGCTCATGTTCTCACGACTCGGGTTTGGCCGGCGCGGTTACCGGCTCTCGTGCGCGGCGATCCGGCTCTCAGCTTTCGTTGCGGCGTGAATCTAGTACACACCTGCTATGCGAACAAGGGGGCAGCTTACGGTCGTGAAAGAGCGGCCGAGCCAGTTTGACTTAAGCCAAGTGGGCCGCTAGGGACGAACCACAACTGGGCGAGGATGATTGTTGTGGCAGACCGCTTGTTCAGCATCGAGGAAGCCAACGCGCTCATTCCCAAGCTCGAACTGCTGATGGCCCGCTTGCAGCAGAGTGCCGCGCAGTTGCGCCGCAGTATCGAAGCTCTGGCGGCGGAAACCGGCCGGGCGGCCAACGACCTTAGTGGCAGCGACATCGTCACGCTGCGCCCGGGACTGCGGCCGCTGATCGTGGAAATGGAGCAACTGGTCGGCGAGATCGAAGCCTGCGGCGGCGAGTTCAAGGGCTTGGATCTGGGCCTGGTGGATTTTCCCGCCGAGGTCGATGGTGAAGTGGTGTTGCTGTGCTGGCAGTTCGGCGAGAAGGAAATCGCCTATTGGCACGCGTTGGAGGCGGGCTTCTCCGGCCGCAAGCCGCTGTCGCGGCAGCGCGATCGACGCAAGTACTTGCAGTAGGCTGGTGCGGCAGTGGTCTTCGCCGGCGTCAAGGTCATCTATCTGCTTGCCCTGATTGTGTGGCTGGGTGAAGTCGTGTGCGTGTCATTCGTGGCCGCACCGGCCCTGTTTCGCGTGCTGGCGGTGGCCGACGCCGGGCGGGCGGTGAGCGCGATCTTCCCGATCTACTACAAGGTGGGCTACGCCTGCGGTGGCTTGCTCTTGGGTAGTGCTTTGATCTTGCGTTCGCTTGCGGGCGGGCGTGCCTGGGCCGTGGTGGCGGCGCTGGCGGCGCTGATGCTGGCCGCGACCCTATATGCCGGCGTCGTGGTCCAACCGCGGGCCCAGAGCTTGCGCCACCAACTCCACGCCGAGGTTGCCGCACCGGAGGTCAAGGCGCAATTCGACCGCCTGCACCATTTGGCGGTGCAACTCAATGTCGCCGTGCTGCTCGGGGGCTTGGCGATCGCCGCCATCACGGCGGTGCAGCTCAAGCCCTAGGTTAACTCGATCTCCCGGTTTGATGTACCGCGCGGTAGTGTTCGACCTCTACGACACGCTGGTGGTGTTCCGGCCGCAAGTGCCGGCACTCGAGGTGGCGGGCACCCGCTATCGGTCGACCATGGAATGGATGGCCGAGACGGTGGCGCGTGAGTTGCCGGCGGTGGAATTCGGCGACTTTCTGCGTGCCGTAGCGGAGACCACCACGGAGATCATTCGCGCGCGCCCGCCGGAATACCTCGAAGTGCCGTCGGCCGAGCGATTCCGGCGGGTGTTGCTGCGCCTGGATTACGGCCGCGCCGACTTGGCCGAGAAGGCCGCCTGTTTGTCGCAGGTGCACATGTGCCACTTGGCGGCCCAGACCGAACTACCCGCGGAACACCTCGCCTTGGTGCAGGCCCTGGCGGCGCGCTATCCGCTCGGGCTGGTGTCGAACTTCGATCACGGCCCGACCGCCCGCGCCATCTTGGCCCGCCATCGACTCACCGATCTATTCCGCAGCATCGTGATCTCCGATGGATTTGGCCGGCGCAAGCCGCACCCGGCGATTTTCGCCGAAGCCTTGCGCCAGCTCGGCGCCGCCGCGGCCGAGGCGCTGTTCATCGGCGACAGCGCGGTCGACGACGTGGCGGGGGCCAGCGCAGCCGGCATGGCCACGTTGTGGATCAATGCCCGCCGCGAGCCCTTACCCGACGGCGTGCCGGCGCCGACCCACACCGTCACGCGGCTGGTCGCCGTCGCCGAGATCCTCGGCATCGAACTGCAAGCGCTGAATTGATCGCAAAAGGGTCCGCCGCGGCGCGGGCTACGACACGCGCTCGACCAGTTGATCGATCAGGTCGAGCAGGTTGTCCTTGTAAGCCGAGGGGGGCACGACTTGCATGGCGGCGCGGGCGCGGTCGGCGTGACTCATGGCCAGGGTGCGAACTTCGTCGAGCACACCGGAACGCCGGATGCGTGCCAGCGCGGCGCTAACATCGGCGGCGGTCGGCTCCGGCTTTTGGAACAAACGGCGTAACTCGTGGTCACTGCGCATCGCCAGCACCACCGGCAGCGAAGGGTTGCCGTCGCGCAGATCAATGCCGACGGGCTTGCCGATGCGCTCCTCGGTGCCGGCGACGTCGAGCAGATCATCGACCATCTGGAAAGCGATGCCGACGGCAAAGCCGCACTCGGCCATGCCGGTGACCACGACCTCATCGGCGCCGCCGAGATGTGCCCCCGTGCGCGCCCCTTGTTGAAAGAGCGACGCGGTCTTGCGGTTGATGATCTCCAGGTAGTCGGCGAACGTCACTGAGGGATTGTGCCGGAAGCGCGCCTGCATGATCTCGCCTTCGGTAAGCGCGACGCAGGCCTCGGCCGCCCAGCTGATGACCTTCTCGTCGAAGCGGGCACAGAGCTGAAAGGCGCGGCAAAAGAGGAAGTCACCGGCCACCAAGGTGTCGGCAAGGCCATACTTGCGTAACGCCGAATCGTTGCCGCGGCGGATCTCGCTACCGTCGATGATGTCGTCGTGCAGTAGTGTCGCGGAGTGAATCAGTTCGAGCGCGGCGGCGGCGTCGACGATGTCCGCCAGATTACCGCGGCCGCAGGCGCGGAAGACCAACAAGGTGACTGCCGGGCGCACCCGTTTGCCGCCCGAGTCGAGCAGATAATGCGAGATCTCGCTCAGCCGCGGCTCGCGCGAGCCGATCAACTCCGTCAGCCGCTGCTCGACCCGCTCGAGCTCTTCGCTGATCAACAGGCCGGCGGCTTCGGAGTACTGGCGCGCGGCGCTGGGGCTGGCGGTGGTCACGTTTCAATCCTTTACACAGGGCGGGTGAGTGTTTGCAAATAATGACAAATCCTCCGGGGAGTCAACCCCGAGCCCGCACCCAGCGCGGCTGCCTGCGTTGCTTTTCAGAAGCGGACTGGTAGGGTCATCCGATCATGGCCGGCTCCGAGATTCCCACCGACATCAGGCGCCTGGGCAAGCACGGCGTCGAGATTGTGTGGCGTGACGGCCACCGCTCCGAGTACACCAACCACGAGCTGCGCCAGCACTGCCCGTGTGCCGCTTGCCGCGCCCGCCCGCAACATGCGTTGCCGGTAGTCGGTGCCGGCGGCGCGGAGCTGTTTGCGGTCCAGATCGGCGTTGTCGGCCGCTATGCCATCAGCATTCAGTGGAGTGATGGCCACGACACCGGCATTTACAGCTACCGCACGCTGCGCGGACTATGCCCGTGCCCTGCCTGCCGTACGCCCGCGGGCGCGGAGGGCGCGAAGGCGCACCTGCCAGCATGACCACCAAGGCGCAGCAGAGTCCGAACGAGGAGTTGGGGCCGATTGCCGGCGTGCGCGATATCATCGCCGTCGCCAGCACCAAAGGGGGCGTGGGTAAGTCCACCGTCGCCGTCAACCTGGCCCTGGCGATGCAGCGGCACGGCAGAACGGTGGGGCTGCTCGACGCCGACGTTTACGGGCCCAGCCTGCCGCTAATGCTCGGCGTTTCCGGCCGGCCGCGGATGGCGGACGACAAGCGCATTTTTCCGCTGGAGAAGTACGGCCTGCGGGTGATGTCGCTGGGCTTCTTTCTCGACGACTCGTCGCCGGTGATCTGGCGTGGCCCAATGGTAATGGGCCTAGTGCGGCAGTTTCTCAAGGACGTCGAGTGGGGCACGCTCGACATCCTGGTGATCGACCTGCCGCCGGGAACCGGCGACACCCAGCTCACTTTGGTCCAGCAAGTTCCCCTGGCCGGGGCGGTGATCGTCACCACGCCACAGGCGGTGGCCTTGCTCGATGTGCAGCGCGGCATCGCGATGTTCGAGCAGGTCAACACCCCGGTGCTCGGGGTGGTGGAGAACATGAGCTATTACCACTGCCCGAAGTGTGGCCGTAACGACGAATTATTCGGCGCCGGCGGCGGCGCACGCATTGCGCAGAGCTTCGGGGTGCCGCTGCTGGGCCAGCTCCCGCTCCAGCCGGCTATCCGCGCCAGCGGTGACGCCGGAACACCTATTGTGGCGGCGGAGCCGCAGGGCGAGGCCGCGATCATCTTCGGCAGTATCGCCGGCCGGGTGCTGGATGCCATCGAGGCCGCGCGCGGTGAAACCGCCGCCCCACGTATCGTCGGGTAGGCGCGGGGACCATGCGGCTTTGCAGGGCGGGCGCGAGTTCCTTGTTCAGCGTGGAGCCATGTGGTAGCTTCGCGCGACTTTTTTTGTTCAACCGGAGGCTGCGTTAATGTCAACCGTGATCACCGAGGAATGCATCAACTGCGGCGCTTGTGAGCCGGAGTGCCCGAATACCGCCATCTACGAAGGTGGTGCCCAGTGGGAGTCGGATGGCTCCAGCCACCCAGCGATTAAGGATGACATCTATTACATCGTGCCGGACAAGTGCACCGAGTGCGTCGGCTTCTTCGATCAGGAGCAGTGCGCCGCGGTGTGCCCGGTGGACTGCTGTGTGCCCGACCCCAACATACCCGAGACCGAAGGCGTGCTGGTCGAGCGGGCGCGCAAGCTGCATCCCGACAAGGAAATCGGCGCCGATTTTCCCTCGCGCTTTCGCAAAGCCTGAGGCTGAGGCTGCCGGCCTGGATGCAAGTGGCCGCGCCGTTTCGCGATTGCTGTCGGCCTTGAGGGTTGCATGGAGCTAGCCTCGCGTGCCGGGCTCGCGGCGCTGCTCTTGGTCTTGATCCCGGCCTCGGCCCTCACCAGCATCATCTGGTTTGCGCGTCGCCGCCCCGACACCAGCGCGGCCGGCGGGTCGTTGCTGTTGGGCCCGACGCTGCGCGCCTGGCATTTCGAGAATATGCGTCCTTTCGAGGACGCCTTGGTGCGCCGTCGGGTGCCGCCGGCGTGGCTGTCGTGGGCGCAACTGCTGGTCGGCGTAATCGTCGGCCTCACCTACGCTCGGGGGTTGATGTTCGATAGTGGCTTGCTGCTAATCCTGGCGGGCACGCTCGATATTCTCGACGGCCGGGTGGCGCGGCGCACCAACTCCGGCAGCCGGCGCGGGGCGTTCATGGACTCGGTCATCGATCGCTACGCCGACAGCATCGCCTATCTCGGTATCGCTGTCTACTTCCGCGACTCGTGGGTGCTGTGGGCGGCAATGTTGGCGCTCGTCGGCGGGGTAATCACCAGTTACACCCGCGCCCGCGCCGAAGGGCTAGGGGCCACCTGCTACGTCGGCCTGCTGCAGCGGCCGGAGCGCTACGTCCTGCTCGGGCTGGGCTCGGTCTTCAGCTCGTTGGTCGAGCAACTCGCCGGCCATCCGGCGAACTGGCAGCCCAACGTGCTGCTCACGGTCGTCATCGTGCTGCTGGCGGGGCTGTCCAACTTCACCGCGGTGCAGCGCGCGCTGCACGTCATGCGGCAACTCGATGGGCCTTTGCCACCGGGGCCGTCACATGGCTGAGCTCGATGCCAAGGGCCGGCGCGTTCTCGGCTACTTCGTCTTCATGCTCGGGGCCGGGCTGGTGTTGGACAGCTCGGCTTTGTGGTACGGAGTGCTGGTGATGATTGCCGGCGCCGCTTGCTTTGCCGCGGGGGTAACGACCCGGCCGCCGCCGGGGGATGCCGCGTGAGCCGCACGGTTCGCATCGCTCTGAGCATCGCGATCTCGGCGATCTTCCTGGCCTTCGCCGTGCGCGGGGTGGAGTGGAGCAAGGCGGCCGCGGCTTTGGCCGGGGCGCATTACATCTACGTCATTCCGATGATCGCGATCACGGTGTGGTCGCTCTACATCCGCGCCCAGCGCTGGCGCGTGTTGCTGCGCCCGGTGGGCAGGCCGGCCATGCGCACGCTGGTGGCAGCCACCAACATCGGCTTCATGGCCAACATGGTGCTGCCGCTGCGCATGGGCGAGGTGATTCGCCCGGTCTTGCTCAGCCGCAAAGAGAACGAGCCGCTCGGTGGCATCCTGGCCACCATCGTACTCGAGCGCATCTTCGACATGTTCACGATACTGTTCCTCTTCGGCGTTTCGGCGGCGGCGGTGACGGTGTCGCCGACGGTAAGCCAGTGGGGTTACCGGCTGTGCGGCCTGGCGCTGGCCATCGGTGCTGCGGTCGCCTTCATCCGCTGGCAGGAGGCGCTGGCGCTGCGCTTGCTGCAGCTGGGGCTGCGGCCGCTGCCGGCGCGACTGGCCGGTCCGATCGAGCACTTCTTTCGCGGCTTCGTGCAGGCGCTCGAGATTCTCGATAGCCCCTTGACCTTCGTGCAGTTGCTGGGGTGGTCGCTGTATCTGTGGGTGGTGATCGGCAGTATCTATCTGTGCGGCATCGTGGCCTTCGATCTCAGCGTGCCGCTGCTGGTGGGCGCGATTGCGGTGACCGCGATCGTCGCCATCGCGGTATCGGCGCCCTCGGCGCCCGGCTACATCGGCGCCTTTCAGCTCGGTTGCGGGCTATCGCTGGGGATTTTCGGGGTCTCGGAGAGCGACGCCTTCGCTTACTCGATCATCTTGCACGTGACCCAGTTTGTCGGCGTCGTCGCCGCCGGGCTATACTCGCTGTGGCGGGAGAACATGTCGTTGAGTCAAGTCGAAGCAGTGTCGGAGGCCGAAGGTGCGGCGTCTTGAGCAGCGCACCATCGTGCTCGGGCTGAGCGGAGGCATCGCCGGTTACAAGGCGGCTGAGACCGTCCGGTTGCTGGTCAAAGCCGGCGCCGGCGTGCGGGTGGTCATGACCCGCAACGCGCAGCAGTTCATCACCCCGTTGACGCTGCAAACGCTCAGCGGCCACCCGGTCGCCACCGACACATTTGATCTGACGCAGGAGTCGGAGATCGGTCACATCAAACTGGCCGACTCGGCGGACGTCGTGGTGGTAGCGCCGGCGACGGCCAACGTGATCGGCAAGCTCGCTCACGGCATCGCCGACGACCTGTTGACCACGCTGCTGCTGGCAGTGCGGGCCCCGGTGCTGATCGCGCCGGCCATGAATAACCACATGTACGAGAACACGATCGTGCAGGAGAACTTGGCGCGGCTGCGCGCCCACGGCTATCGCATCATCGAGCCGGCAGCGGGCTACCTGGCCTGCGGCTATGAAGGCCAGGGCCGCCTCGCCGATCCGGAGGTCATCGTGGCCGAAGTGGCGCGCGCGCTGACGCCGCCCGAGTTGTCGGGCCAGTGTGTGTTGGTCAGCGCGGGGCCCAATCGCGAGCCCATCGATCCGGTGCGATTCATCTCCAATCGCTCCACCGGCAAGATGGGCTTTGCGCTGGCCGCGGCCGCGTGGCGGCGCGGCGCTGAGGTCGTGCTGGTTGCCGGTCCAACCAGCCTAACGACCCCGCACGGCGTTCGGCGCGTCGACGTCAGCACCGCCGCGGAGATGCAGCGAGCGGTGCTGGACGCCTTCGAGCGCGCCAACGTGGTGCTGATGTCGGCGGCCGTGGCTGACTACCGCCCGGTGAAAGTGGCCCCCGCCAAGCTCAAGAAGGGAGCCGGCAACTTGCAACTCGAACTGGCGCGCACCGCTGATATCTTGTCCGACCTCGGGCCGCGTAAAGGTGATCGTATCGTCGTCGGCTTCGCCGCGGAAACCGAGGCCGTGCTCGCCAACGCCCAGCGCAAGTTGCGTGAAAAGGGCGTGGACTTCATGGTGGCCAACGACGTCTCGCGGGTGGATGCCGGCTTCGCCGTCGATACCAACGCGGTAACGATTGTCGGCTCCGACAACAGCGAGGAGTTGCCGCTGATGTCCAAGGACGAGGTGGCGGAGGCGATTCTTGATCGCGTGGTGGCGCGGCTGCGCGCGCGGCAGAGCGCGATCTTAACGCCAAGCTCGCGCGCGCAGTGCTGCTCCAGGGCCATGGGCGAACCCCGCAGTCCCGAGGCCGTCCAGCTGGTCGCCGGCCTGCTGGCGGCTACCCCGGCCTTGCTTGCCGAGGCGCGAGCGGCGCTGAGCGCAGAGTTCGGCCCGCTCGAGGCCGCCAGCGCGCCCTACCGCTGGAGCGAGAGTTCCTACTACAGCGAGGAGATGGGCGCCGAGATTTGGCGCCAGTTCGTCAGCTTTGCCGCCTGTGTCGATGCCGGCGACCTGGCCGCGGTTAAGCAGCGCACCAACGCTATGGAGGGGCGCTGGCGCTCGCCGCAGGGGCGGCGGGTCAACCTCGACCCCGGTTATCTCGCTGATAACAAGCTGGTGCTGGCGTCAACCAAGGACGCCGCCCATCGTATCTATCTGGGTGGCGGCATTTACGCCGAGGCCACGCTGCACTTCGCCCACGGCTCGTGGCGGCCGTATCCGTACACGTACCGCGATTACGCCGGTGATACGGCGGTCGCCTTCTTCAATGCCGTGCGGGCGCGCCGGCGGGCGGCGGGCCATGGTGCGGGGCCGGAGCAGCCAGCTGCGCCCGCAACGTCTCAGGACGCAGGACCAAAGCGCTGATCTCGTGGCGCAAGGCGGGCGTGATGCGCCCTTGGTTGAGCAATGATCGCAGCGTGCGGCGAATTCTCATTGCCTGCGCCAGGGCCTGCTTCCCGGTGGGGTCGCCGCCTTGCGACGCTGACTTCCTGCCGTCATGGAGTAGCTCGACAATACTATCCACGCACAGCTGGTTGTAGATCGGCACCACCGCCGGCGGTAGGGCGAAACGGGAGCGGGCATCGACTGCCAGCACGACGCGGTGCCACTGCTCGAACCCTTGCCACGCCAACACCGAGTTGAAGATACGTTTGTTGGTGCGAAAGGAGAACAACGAGCGAGCCACCACCCGCTCGACCAGAGCGTCGCAATGGCGAAAGCGGCCGCGGCGCAGCTCCTGCGCCAGATCGCGCAAGGCCGGGTCCTGTAGCGAATCGAAGCGGGCCTCCCAGTAAACGTGGCGCAGGGTGCGCGCCGGGTAGCTGACGATCAGTTGCGTCGGCACGAAGTGGTTGTGCGAATAAACGTCGGCGGCGAGATGCGAGAGGTAGCCGCACGCAAACGCCCGCTCGGCGTCGGAACGGGCGGCCGCCCGCACCTGCCAGCCCACCAGCCACGAATGACAGTGGGCCGCCAGGGCGCGGGTGTACTTCTTGACCTGCGTGATGTCGGCGCCGATGCAGCCGTAAAGGTATTCGAGCGGATGCTGCGCCAACAAAACTTGAAGGGCGGCAGTGGCGGTGTTAAGGTTCTGCAACACTGTCGACCCGTGAGCCAAGTGCGTAATCGGCCCCCATGCCTGCGCTTCCGAGGGCGCCAACAATCCGGCGATAAACACTGTAAGCAGGACTACAGCCATCGCCAGTGAGCGTACTATGGCGACACCGACCCCTCAAGCTGAATTGCTCGCGCTGGTGGCCAGCATGCGTGCGGCGGTAGAGGAGCTGCGCGCCACCGGGGTGGCGGGCTTTCCGCCGGGCGGTATCACGCCCGCACCGGCAACTCGGAATGAGCCCCCGACCATAATGGCCGCGGGCGGCGGCGACCAGGCCACGGACGCCCATCCCTCGCTCGCGGCGCTGCGTGCCGAGATCGGCGACTGCCAGCGCTGCAAGCTGCACCAGGGGCGCACCCACCTCGTCTTCGGCGTCGGCAACCCGAACGCCGAGATCATGTTCGTCGGCGAGGGCCCGGGCCAGGACGAAGATCTCCAGGGCGAGCCGTTTGTCGGGCGAGCGGGCCAACTGCTGACGGAAATCATCACCAAGGGCATGAAGATGCGCCGGGCCGACGTCTACATTGCCAACGTGGTGAAATGCCGGCCGCCGAACAACCGCAATCCCGAGCCCGAAGAGATCGCCGCCTGCGAGCCCTTCCTGCTCCGGCAGATCGAATGTATCCGGCCACGCGTGCTGGTGGCGCTGGGGAAGTTTGCGGCGCAGACCCTGCTGCGCGAAACCACCCCCATCACCAGACTGCGCGGCCGCTGGTTCGACTACCATGGCATCAAACTGATGCCGACTTTTCATCCCGCCTATCTGTTGCGCAACCCCGCGGATAAGAAGCTGGTGTGGGAAGACATCAAGCAGGTGCTAGCCGAGGTCGGAAGGCCGCTGTGATGCCCCAGCACAGCCGTTCTCTGGTGGCGCGCTATCGCCGCGCAACACGCCTGGCGGGCATGATCGTCATGCTGCAACTGGCGCTGCCGCTGGGTGCCGCCTCGCGCCACGTCAACCTCATCGAAATCGACGCCGGCATCAACCCGGCCACCGCCGACTTCATCCACGAAGCCATCGACGAGGCTCGCCGTGACGGGGCACAGGCACTGATCATTCAACTTGATACCCCCGGCGGTCTGCTCGACTCGACCAAGAGCATCGTCAAGGACATGCTCGGCTCGCCGGTACCGGTGATCGTCTACGTTGCCCCCAGCGGCGCCGGCGCGACCTCCGCGGGAGTGTTCGTCACTATGGCGGGAAGCCTGGCCGTGATGGCACCGGGCACTAATATCGGCGCCGCGCATCCGGTCGGCGGCCAAGGGGAAGACATCGGCGGTGATATGCGCGAGAAGGCGGAGAACTTCGCCGTCTCACTGAGCAAGACCATCGCCCAGCAGCGCGGCCGCAACGTCGACTGGGCCGAGAAGGCGGTGCGCGAGAGCGTCTCGATCACCGAGCAAGAAGCCCTCACCCTCAAAGTGATTGATCTGATCGCCACCGACTTGAACGACCTGCTGCGGCAAGCCGACGGCCGCGAGGTCGACGTCAACAACGCCAAGGCGCGCCTCGAGCTCGCCGGTGCCGAGGTGGCGCGCAAACAGATGCGGCTGAAGCAGAAGCTGCTCAACATTCTGGCCAACCCCAACGTCGCCTACCTGCTCATGATGGCCGGATTGCTCGGCCTCTACGTCGAATTCACCCATCCGGGCGTGTTCTTCCCGGGCGTGGCTGGGGCGATTTGCCTGCTGCTGGCGCTCACCGCCTTGCAAGTGCTGCCGATCAATTACAGCGGGTTGGCGCTGATCTTTCTCGGCGTGGCGATGCTGGTGGCCGAGCTGTTTCTGCCCAGCTTCGGCGTCGTCGGCGTTGGCGGCATGATCGCGTTTGTCATCGGCTCGCTGCTGCTGTTTGACACCCCGGAATCAAACCTCGCCGTCGACCGCGGCATCATCTTCGCCGCCGCCGCCACGCTCGGGGGCTTCACCATGGTGGTGGGCTTTCTGGTGGTCCGCTCGCAGCGGCGCAAGCCCGCGCTCGGCCGCGAAGGCCTGGTTGGCGAGGTCGGCGAAGTGCGGCAGCGGCTGGCGCCCAACGGCAAGATCTTCGTGCATGGCGAGTATTGGAACGCGACCGCTCACGAGCCGATCGAGGTCGGTGAGCACGTCGAAGTGGTCGCGGTCGATGGCCTGAAGCTGGTGGTGCGCCGCGCCGCGGCCGCCGGCTGAACTGCGGAAGGAGGCGAGGCATGCTCGGTCCGGTTGCAACCGTCGTCTTGCTGGGGGCAGCTTTTATCCTCAGCGGCATCAAGATCCTCAGGGAGTACGATCGTGGGGTGATCTTCCGCCTGGGGCGGCTGGTCGATCATCGCGGGCCGGGAATCATCTACGTCATCCCCTTCATCGAGCGCATGCAGCGCGTGGACTTGCGCACGGTGACCATGGACATTCCGCCGCAGGACGTGATTACCAAGGACAACGTCTCGGTCAAGGTGAACGCGGTGCTGTACTTCCGCGTCGTCGATCCCAACAGAGCGGTGGTGGAAGTGGTCGACTACCTGTTCGCCACTTCACAGCTGGCGCAGACCACTCTGCGCAGCGTTTGCGGCCAGGCCGAACTCGACGAGCTGCTGGCCGAGCGCGAGCGGATCAACGACCGCATCCAGACTATTCTCGACCAGCAGACCGACCCGTGGGGAATCAAGGTGGTGACGGTCGAGGTCAAGCACATCGACCTGCCGCAGGAGATGCAGCGCGCGATGGCGCGGCAGGCCGAGGCCGAGCGCGAGCGGCGCGCCAAGGTGATCAACGCCGAGGGCGAGTTCCAAGCCGCGCAGAAACTCGCCGACGCCTCCGCCATCATCAGCCAACACCCGATGGCGTTGCAGCTGCGCTTCCTGCAGACCCTCACCGAGATGGCGGCGGAGAACAACTCGACGACGGTGTTCCCGGTGCCGGTGGATCTCCTCGTCCCGTTTTTCACCAAGGCGGAGAAGGACAAAGGCTGAGACTGCCGGGGCGCGCACCGCGGGCGCGCTACCACCGGCTTCAGGCGGCGCCGCCGTTGAAGGGCTGGGCGCGCGCGACCCACTTGTCGACGTCTTTTTCCTTGGCGTTGAGCGGTGCCGCCGGATGAATGATGGCCACCGGGCAACGCTCCGCGGCTGTCACCAGCTGTTTGTAGGTGCCGGCCCGCGGGTCCTTGATGTACGCCTGCTTCTGCGCGTTGTAGGCGAACAGCTTGCTGTTGACGTTGATGCACTCATCGCAAGTGGTGCAGCGCTCGGAGTCGATGTAAGGGCCGTTGCCGCGCGCCTCGCTGCCGGTCTTTGCTGCACCGTTGGTGCCGGCGGGTGCCACTGGGGCTGTCGCCACCAGGGCGGTGTCCGCGAGTGCCGGGGTCGGGGCAATGCTCGCCGCTGCCGGCGTAAGGTCGGGCAGCGCTTTGGCCTGCGCCAGCAGCGCGGCGATGGTCTGATTGCCATCGCCGGCTTTCAGCAGGCCCTGCGCCAAACGCCGCGCGATCTCGCGCGGGTACTGCGCGCGTAAGTTGGCCAACTGATCTTCAAACTGGCGGCGCAGCGCCGCCTCTTTTTCTTCGAACTCCGTCTGAATCGCCCCGGCCAGGGCCTCACGAACCGCCGGTGCTAGCTCCAGCCCCGCCATCTGGCGCAACTGCGACCAGAAATGCAGTCGCTCTTCCGCCAGCCGCACGATCTCCGCCGAGGCCGCCAGCCGGCTCAGCCGGCGCCCCTCGCCGAGCACATAGATGAACGGGGTCAGATGCGCGCGCTGCGGCGGAGCCAGCTGCAGGTACTCGTGGAATGCCGCCAGCGATTCCGGCGCCGCCTCGCGTGGTAGCGGTTTGAAATGCCGCTTGAACCGCGCTTCGGTGGCGGCCCAGTCGGCGATGGTGAGCGGCAGCGTCATCGTCTGCTCTGCCCCGTTGTCGTCGACGTAAGCGAGGTCGTACGACGGCCACACGTCATCGAGCGCCGGGTTGCCGTCGAGACTCAACCGGTCGGCCATCGCCGGACCGCCGTCGGGATCGTAAACCAGGGCCGGAAAGGCGCGGCTTTCCAAGCTCAGCTTGGAAGCCTCGAAAGCGGCGTCGTCGGCGATGCCGTGCTCGGGCGGGCAGGGCGAATGCAGCACGAAGATCGCCGGCCGCCGCGACTGCAAGCCCTTGAGCACCCCCCCGATCAAGTGTGACGGGGTCGCTTGCGATGACTGCAGCACAAACACATCCCGGTGCGCGATTGCCAGCAGGCTCAGCTCTTTGCGGACTTCTTCCTTACCGCGTTGCGCCGATCCGAATGCCGCCATGTCGGAGACCTGGCCGGTATAGCCGCTGGTGCAGGCCTGACCGCCGGTGTTGGAGTAGACCTGGGTGTCGAGCACGATCACGCGCGCCGGCTTGCCCGAGGCCAGCAACCGCGACAGGTTTTGGAAGCCGATATCCATCATCGCGCCGTCGCCGCCGACCGCGAAGATCGGCGGGCACATGGCGAATTCCTCGTCGCTGAACTGGCGCCAGTCGAACTTGGTGAACTCGGCCTCGTGCACGCCCTCGCGATACTCGCCGGCCAGCACTGCCTCGGCGCGGCGTACGGCGATGAAGCCGTCGGCCATCTTACGCATGTGGCCTTCAAACAACCCGATGGCGATCGAGGGCGCGTCTTGGAATAGATGATTGACCCACGGGAATGGGTACGGGTTGTAAGGGTACGTGCTGCCCCACACCGACGAGCACCCGGTCGAGTTGGCGATGCCGCAGGCGGCGCGGCCCTGGCCGCTGGGGCCTGCGGCGTAACGCCAGCGTAGATCCTTCAGCTCAGCAATCATGCCGGCGATCTGTGCCAGCGCTGCTCGCTTCGACTGATCGAGCGGAATGGCCACCTCGGCGCCGGGCGCCGACAGCACCGCGCCCAGGTCGGCACCCGAGGCCAAGATGGTGCGGGCCTTGCCGTCGAGACGAGCGATGAGATCGTCGAGCCGCTCGATATGGCGGGCCACGCGCGGCTGCATCATTGCCGTGACGGCGGCGAGCACCAGGTGGATGGAGGTCTTCTCGCCGCAGCCCATACAGGCGCCGTCGCCGCCGGCCATGGCGCCGTAGTTCTCCTTCTTGAGCAACAGCGACGGCAGCACGCCGATACCTTCTTCGAGGCTGGCGATGTTGACGTAGCGGTCCGCGGTGTCGGGCAGATGGCGCCACAGCGCCCAGTTGCGGCGCAGCTTGGCGATCGCGGCCTCGTCTTGCTTGCTGGTGATGAGCGCGCCGTCGGGGCAGACCTCGACGCAGAGCATGCAGCCCTTGCAGGTGTTGGGGTTGACGGTAATCGAGAGCAGGCCGCCGTTGCCCGCGTGCTTGGACTCCGGGACCTCGAAGAACGGATTGGTCTTGGCCAGCGGAAAGTCGGCGAGTGTCCCGAGCACGCGTGCAAACTCGCTGTCCAAGTCTGCCCGTTGCGGTGCTTCGGCATGCAGCTCGGGCCCGAGGTCGCCGTAGGCGAGGGAGAGGATGTCGGCAAAGGTGGTGAACGGCACCGCCTTCATCACCCGCCGGCACTCGCGCGCCAGCTGTGGAACGATGCCGCGCAGGTTATCGAGCGCGTCACCGTTGGCGGCGGTGGCGATGGCGGCTTCGATCACTTCCTCGACCGTGTTGACGACGCCGGGGATGGCGGTATCGGGGCACTGCGTCCAGCAGCGGCTACAGCCGGTGCAGCGGGCGGCGATGAATTCCGGCACCTCGAAGCGCACGTCGGTCATGTCACGGATGACCGAGGTGGCTGCCGGCATGGCGCTGATCGCGGCGAACGGATCGGCGAGACCATCACTGCCGCCCTGATGCAGCGCGCACACCTGTTCGCAGAAGCGCTGCGCGTTGCCGATGCCTTGCTGGGCGGCCGGATCGCCAAGAGCCGGCAGGGCAGGGCGGCCGCCGGCGGGCGCGCCGCTCTCGTCCATCGCGGCCGGGTCGAGCGCGCGCACTTGATCGAAACCGCGGCGGATCACGCGCAGGTTGTCCTCGACCACGCGTTCGCCCTGATGGCCGAACTTCTTTTTGAGCTGCTTGCGAATACCGTCGAACAGCTTGACATCGTCAAGCCCGGCCTCCGCGCTCAGCGGCGCGACGCGGAAGAAGGCGCCCATGAACGCCGCCCCTTGCATGCGATAGCGCAGCTCGGCGTCGGAGGCTTCCTCGCGCGCGATCTTGAAGGCGTCGAGAAAGAAGACCCGGATCTGCTTCTGGCGGATCTCGCGCCGCGCGCTCGCCGGCAGCAAGTTCCACAGCTCCACCTCGGTCCCGTCGCACTGGAGCACGAACACGCCGCCCGGGGCGAGACCGGCCAGGGGATTGGAGTGACGGAAGACGTTGGCGTCGGGTGACAGCACCACGTCGACGTGCCGCAGCTCGCAATTCAAGCGGATCGGCTCACGCGCCAAGGTGGCGTAAAAGGTGGTGGGCTGCCCCTTCTTCTCGGAGCCGTACTTCGGATTGGCCTGGATATGGAGCCCGAGCAACTCGGCGGCGGTGAGCGCCAGGTTCTTGCCCATGGTGATCGCGCCCCACCCGCCCACCGAGTGGATGCGGATGGATACCGAGCCCTCGCTGTCGAGCTTGACCTCTTCGGCGCAGCGCAGTGCCAGCTGCGGCAAGTGCGGGTAGCCGGCGAGCAATTGCTGCTGCCATTGCTCGACCTGCGGCGAGTGCACGTTGGAGCGTACGAAGTCGATACCGAGATAGAACTGCCGGCGCCGGCTACCGCTGTCGAGCATGTTGTCGGCGGCGGCGACGATGTCTCCCGGCTGCAGATCACGGCTGCCGAGCCCGAAACAGCCGGAGTAGAAATCCGGCACCTGGTCGCCGGCACAGGCCGCCACACCGGCGTAAGGCGGCACCCCCTGGGCGCGGCCGTTCTCCAGCGCCTGCCCCATCGCGGCGCGGATCTCGCGCAGCAGCGGCGGGTCGACCGCGAGCGGCTGATCCACCCGTTCGAGCACGGTCACGCCCCGCTTGCCCCGCAGCAAATGGGTGACGAGGTCGGCGGGGAAGGGACGGAACATGGTGAGGTTGAGCACGCCGAGCTTGAGCTTGCGGGTGGCGCGCAGGTAGTCACAGACCGCCTCGGCGTTGGTCACCACCGAGCCTTGACCGACAATGACGTAGTCGGCGTCGTCAAGGCGGTAGCCGGCAACGCGGGCGTACTGGCGGCCGGTCAGCGTGGCGTACTCGGAGAACGCGCGGTCGGCGAGCGCGGCGATGTGATCGAAGTAGAATGGCCGCTGCGCTGCGACTCCTTGCTGATAGCTGTCCTGGTTCTGCACCACGCCCAGTTGCGCCGGGTAATCGAGATTGAACATCTCGGGGATACGGCGCCGCTGCGGGCCGAAAACCAGGCGCTGTGCGGGCGTGGGCGTCTCGATCAGGTCCCAGGGCGCGCCGAGGTACTCCTTGACCAGTTCCCGCTCCGGCAGGTTGATCGACTCGATCACGTGGCTGGTGAGAAAGCCGTCCTGCGCGCAGATCCCGGGATTGAGCGAGAGTTCGGCAATGCGGTGTGCGATCAAGTTGAGATCGGCGACCTCTTGCACGTTCTTGGCGAAGATTTGAAAGAAGCCGGTGTCGTCAACCGCGTGATAGTCGTCGTGGCCGGCGTGGACGTTGAGGGCGTGCTTGGTCATCGCCCGCGCGGCCACGTTGAGCACGTAGGTGAGCCGCTTGCCGACCGCGGCATAGAGCGACTCGTGCATGTAAGCGATGCCCTGGCCGCTGGAGAAGTTGGTAGCGCGCAGCCCGATCATGGACATGCCCGCCGTCACCGCCGCCGCGGCGTGCTCGCCTTCGGGCTCGAAGAAGATCAGCCGCCGTCCGTGCACGTTGGTCTGCCCCGCCGCCACCGCTGCTGCCCAACCCTCGCCCATTTGCGTCGACGGCGTGATCGGGTAGGCGCCGGCGGCCTCGCCCGCTGCCGTTTCCATCGCCACCACCGCACTGCTGCCGTCGATGGCCGCGGCTAAACCGGGATACTTGGGCGAGCTGGGCGAATCGGGCGAATTGAGCGCGGTGGTCGTCTTGGGTTTGCGGGGCTTCATGCGCGGCACTCCGTAGCCAGGAGATCGAACGGATTAGACTGATTCCCGGACTGGGGCCGCGAGAGCTCGTCTGATCCGGCGGTTGACATCACTCTAAGTTACTCGATTCCGGCCTGGTTGATGAGCCAGTTCGCCAGTCTCTCAACGGCCTCGGGCCCGGCCGGGGCGGCGGCGGCTGCGGTTGCCGCCGGCTGGTCCGCGGCTGGTGCCGCCGCCAGCGCGCGCAGCTGATCCAGCTCGGCCGCTTGCTGGGCGGCGCTGAAGCCGCCGAGGGCTTTGAGCGGCCGCGTTTGCGGCAGCGAACTGACCGCCAGGCGCTGCCACAACTGTTGCCCGCCGCGGGGGTCGTGGATGAACTGCGCCGTGCCCTCGGGCACCAGCGCCGCCACCGCCGGCCCGTTACATGCCGCCAAGCGCCGCAGGCATTCCGAGTCGGTGCTCTGGGCCACCAGGACATCCGGCGTGATCAGCCGCACCAGCGCTGCCGGCGGGCACTCGCCGCGCACCACCAGCACGAACTTCTGGCCGCCGTCGAGGAACTCTGCCAGTCCGCCGACGTACAGGTCGGCGCCGTCGACGTGCACCACCAGCGGCGGCGCCAGCAACCGCTGGGCCTTGTTCCAACTCCTGAAGGGCAAGGCATCGAGTGATCTTAGGCGCTCAGGGTCGGGCCCCGGCTGGCTCTTTGCCAGTTCCACTACGCGGGTAGCGGCAAACACGCGGCCGATCTGTTCGAGCGCCCGCGCCACGGTGTCGCGCAGGCAGCCGGCCGGCGGCACATTGGCCACGAACAGCTCGGCGCCGAGCGCGCTCAGCTCCTCCAAGGTTTGCAGCGCCCGCTCGACCGCCTCGATCAAGACCGGCTCGACGCTGCGGGTCTCGGCGAAGACCTGGGCGAAGCGGTCGACATTGATCCGCTCGGCGGCAAACGCGCCCAGTTCCGCCCCCAAGCGCAGCGCGTGCCCGTCGTGCGGCGAATGGGCGGCGACGTGGCGCTGCACCTGCTCCACGGCGGTGGCCAGCGCGGCGCGAAAGGATCCCGTGGCTGCGCTCAGGGCGGTGAGCGCAGCTTGAATTCGAGCGTCAGACAGCATACCGGTCTAACTCCGCGTTAAGTTTCCGAACTCGTTCGTCGGCCGTGCAGCTGGCTTGCTGCCGGGTCTCGTTGTAGCGAGGCAAGTCTTGGTTTTGGTACAGCAGGCCGATCCGAACCGTGTCGCCCTGCTCGGCTAGGCGGCGGGCGCCATCCAAGTCCGCCGGATCGTGCTGCACCCGGCGCCGGTAGAGCCGATCCAATTCGGGCACGACGATGCCGTTGTCGTGGACCAACAGCTCCACGCGATTGGGGTCGCGCACGAAATCGCTGAACAGATTAGGAGTGAACTGCGGGCAGCGTTGCAGGACGCGCACGAAGGCAAATCCCGGATGGCGGAAGGCCGCGCTGACGGTGGCGTAAACATGGGCCGGCACCCAATCGGCAGTCTGCGCTACGAACGAAGCGTTGGTGACACCCAGGGTCGCCGTCAGCGGATTCAAGGGGTTGAGGTAACTGCCGCGGGGCTGCGTGTTGCTGGGTACGCCGTGCGGGCTGGTGGGCGAGGTCTGGTTTTTGGTTAAGCCGTAAACCTGGTTATCGAGCAGCAAGGCCACCATGCGCACATTGTAACGCGTGGCGTGGATCCAGTGGCCGGCGCCAATCGAGCAGCAGTCGCCGTCACCCATGACCACGAACACGTGCAGATCAGGGCGGCGCAGCTTCACCCCGGTGGCAAGCGGCAGCGCGCGCCCATGGAGGCCGTGAAAGCCGTAAGTACTGAGGTAGTGCGGAAACCGGCTCGAACACCCGATGCCGGAGACGAACACGGTGCGCTCGGGCGGTAGCTGCTCGGCACTGAGCAAGCGCTGGACGGCGGTGAGAACGGCGAAATCGCCGCAGCCCGGGCACCAGCGAGGCACGCAGCCCTCGTAGTCATCGATGTCGAAGCTGCGCTCGTCGTCATCAAACGCGCTACCGAGCAGTGAACATCCTAATTCCATCGTATGACTCCGCTGGCCCGCGTCCTAGCGTGCACGTAGTTTGTCGAGAATGGCCTGCCGGATCATCGCCGGGCGCAAGGGCTCGCCCGGCACACGCGTCCAGCAGTCCACGTCCACCAAGGTCGCGGCGCGCAGCAGCCAGGCCAACTGGCCGCGGCGGCGGTTCTCTTCGCTGATGTGCGGCTGGCCGAGTTCGTCGCTGTAGTTGATCTCGACGGTCATGACGGCATTGAAGCGGCTGAAGATGTTCTTCAAGCCCGGCTCCAGCGGCGAGAGGAAGCGCAGGTGGAGGGCCGAGACCGCGGCGCCCTCGGCGCGGGCGCGATCGACCGCCTCTTCAATCGCCCCCTTGGTGCTGCCCCAGCCGACCACCAGCAGATCGCCGGTCTCATCGCCGTGCAGCTTGGGCGGGTGCAGCATCTGGCTGAGCGCGGCCAGCTTGCGGCTGCGCATCATGCAGCCGCGCTGGTGCTCCTCGGGGTTGTAGGCCACCTTGCTGGCCTCGTCGTGGGAAAGGCCGGTGGCGATGAACATGCCGCCGGGTTGTCCCGGAATGAAACGGCGCGACAAGCCTTGCGCGTCCCACTCGTAGGGGCGCGTTCCCTCCGGCACCGGGCTGAGGTCGGGCGCAGCCGCGGGCCAACGGGTATCGAGTTGGGGCCGCGGGAACGGCTGCACCCCGGTGGCCAGGTTGGCGTCCGACAGCACCATCACCACGCAGCGAAAGGCCTCGGCGATCCGGCGCGCGGTGATCATGGAATGAAAGCACTCCTCGATCGTCGCCGGTGCCAGTACCACGTGCGGGGCGTCGCCCGGCTGCCCGAAGATCGCCGCCAGCAGGTCGGATTGCTCGACCTTGGTCGGCAGTCCCGTGCTCGGACCGCCACGCTGCACGTCGACCAGGACCAAGGGCGTCTCGGTCATCACCGCCAGCCCGATGAACTCGGTCTTCAATGCCAAGCCGGGGCCGGAGGTGATCGTGAAGGCGACCTTACCGGCATAGGAGGCGCCGATGGCGACGCCGGCAGCGGCGATCTCGTCCTCGGCTTGATGGACCACGCCGCCGAATTTCTCGAACACGTCCCCGAGGTAATGCGAGGCCGAGGTCGCCGGCGTGATCGGGTACATGGCACACAGGTCCATGCCCGCGGCGATTGCGCCCAGCGCGATCGCCTGGTTCCCGTTCATCACCACCATGGCGCGCTCCGCCTTGGGGGCGGCCACTTTGATGCGGAAGTCGAGATTCTCTTCGGCCCATTGATGTCCGAGCTGGAACAGATCGAGGTTGGTTTTGAGCACCGACTCGGCCTTCTTGCGGAACTGCTGAGCGATCTGATCGCGGATCAGATCGAGGTCGCGCCCGTAGATGCACGCCAGCATGCCGAGGGCGAACATGTTCTTGCCCTTGCGCGGGTTGTCGATCACCGTCAGGCACTGCTCTTCCATCGGCACCGGAACGAGGCGAAAGCCGCGGCCGCTGATTTCCCGCATCGCCTCGTCCCACTCCTTGCGGATGTCCGGGTCGTCGTGCGTTGCCCACATGTTTTCCAGCAGGATGATCGCATCATCGGCCAAGGCGTTGAGGCGAACACGTTGCAGCAGGGCCTGCTCGTTGAAGGCGACGATCAGATCGGCGGCGTCGCCCCAATTGGTCACCGTCCCGGCGCCGATGCGGATGCGGTTGCCGCTGGCGCTCTGGGGCTGGCGCGGGGGCGGCTGGATTTCGGCGGGGATGATCTCCACCGTCCAGACCCCATTGCCCATTTTGGCGGAGACCGTCCCGAAAATCTGGCCGCAGCGCTGTGCGCCTTCGCCGGAGTCGGAGACGATCTCGACCGTGTGACCAGGCAGCTCGAGGAGGTTACTAACGACCGCGGTTGGCGCCTCGGGCGCGGCGGTTGCAGCAGCAGTAGTGGTCATGAGTCACCGTCGGCTATTACCTAAACAGGTGGATTCGCTTGATTCGTGAGGCCGGTCGCAGGGGAACGGCTCCGTGCCTGAAACAGTGACCGTCACGCGCACGGCTGTATACATGCCCCTCCCGTCGGATTCAAGCGCAATTACCGCCGGTTGCAGGCGCCGGCCGCGGGCAGCGCCGGGCAGCATGACCAAGGTGCAGCAGCTAGGCGAGCGCGTTGAGCTGACCCTTATAGCAGCCAAGACATGACGAAAGTCACATCCGTGGACATCTTTGTCAAGCGAAACCGGCGCCGGCCTGCGAGCGGGGTGTGCGACAGATCATACACGATCTCGTCATAGAGGTCTCCGCCAGGATGTAAACGCAGAACTGCTTGTCCATAGCGCCAAACGCCAAACTGGATTCCCGCTTTCGCGGGAATGACGGCCATAACGAATGACGGCCATAACGCCGAACCACGTTACCCACAATCTGTCGCGCACCCCTGCGAGCGGGGCTGGGGTCGCTTCGGCGTTGCTTCCGGAGCGCCTTTTTGCGACATGTCGCATGCCATGAGCAATCGCCTGCAAGGCAAAGTCGCCATCGTCGTCGGGGCCGGGGCAACCCCCGGGGATTCGCTCGGCAATGGCCGGGCGGTGGCCCTGCTCTTTGCGCGCCACGGAGCGGCGGTACTGCTGGTCGATCGGGATGCCGAGTCCGCCGCCGCGACCAAGGGCATGATCGACGTTGAAGGCGGCGGGTCGTCTGTCTTCGTTGCCGATGTAACTCGTGCCGAACTCTGCCAGCAGATGGCGGCCGAATGCATCAAGAGTTACGGCAGAATCGACATTCTCCACAACAACGTCGGCATCGGCGTCTTGGGCGGGCCAGTGGAGGTCAGCGAAGCCGATTGGGACCTGGTGCTCGACGTGAACCTCAAGTCGGTATTCCTGACCTGCAAGCACGTTCTCCCGCAGATGGAGCGCCAGAGCAGCGGCGCCATCATCAACATCTCCTCGATTGGGGCGGTACGCTACTCCGACACCTACCCGTTGGCGGCGTACAGCGCCTCGAAGGGCGGCGTGAACGCGCTCACACGCGCCATCGCCATGCAGTACGCAGCCAAGGGCATTCGTGCCAATGCCATCATGCCCGGGCTGATCCGGACACCGATGGCGGTGGACGAGCCGGCCAAGCGCTATGGCCTCGACAAGGAGCAGCTCGCCCGCATGCGCGAGCAGGCCGTCCCGATGAAGCGCATGGGCGAAGCTTGGGACGTGGCTTACGCAGCGCTCTTCCTGGCCTCGGACGAGGCCAAGTACATCACCGGCGCCGTCCTGCCCGTTGATGGCGGCCTGTCTTGCAAGGGCTGACACTGCGGCCGCGAAGATTCGGAACGCTGCTTCCAAGCCGAGCTGCGCTTTCTCGGCATCAACTCGAGCCCTGCCTGGATGTCCCCTGCTGCCGGCGGGCCGGCCGGCGCGCCGACAACGCTACCCTGCGCGGACTACTGGCCGAGTCCGCGGACGAACTCTCCCACGGTCATCGGCACCATGCGCGTGGACGCCCAGGCCAGCAGCGGGTCGAGGGCTCGGAGAAACGATGCCCCCGTCCGGAGGGCAAAGATGCGGGGGATGCCGAGGGGGCGGATGTCGACTGCTTCCCATGCGTGGAAATACACATGCAGATACGGCGCGCCGAGGCACGCCGCGCCCGCGGCGATTATCCCCGCGCATGGCCCGGCGGTCCGGTACCAGATCCACGACACCGGCACGCGGATCAACGGGAGCACGGAGATTGGGATGCGCACCACGCCGGCTTCCCGCCATGGCCGGCGCGGCCAGGTCAGGCCGTTGTAGCGACCGGGAACCCAGGTCGGGTGCGGTGAAGCGTCATACACGAAGCCGGCGTCGCGCAGCACCGTTGGCGCGCAGGGGCGCAGGCGAGGCGTTCTGACCCCGCGAGCGGGACGGGCGCTGATCGCCTCGATGACCGCGCGGCTCTCCCGCAGTCGCTCAAGCGCGACCGCGGCGTCCATCGTGCCGTAATCGTCGCTGTGGGCGAGCCCGTGGACTGCCGCCTCATGCCCGGCCTCGACAATCGCGCGCACTCGCTCGGGCCGCGCCCGCGCAAACGCGGCGGTGATGAAAAAGGTCGCCAGCGTTCCGTGCCGGGCCAACAACTGCAGGACGTGCCCGGTTCCCTCCTCCGTCACGTCCATCTCGGCGGTCGGACTGAGCGGCCGGCCGCGTTCGGCCGGCCAGTCGAACTCCTCGATGTCGAACGTCAACAGAAAGGGCTTCATGTTACGCGCTCGCCGGAGCGACCGATGGCGGGCGCCGCTGCGCCACGCACAGCGTCGAGAGCGAGCCGTCTTGCCACGCGCTGGTCTCAAAGCCGGCGGCGGATAGCAGCGCCGTCACCTCGTTGCGCCGAAAGAGGTGGATGCGGACGCCGTGCGTCCGGTGGTAGCCGGCGTAAAGCACCCCCAGCCAGTGGCGGCGCGGGAACAGCAACGCCAGGCGTCCCGATGGCTGCACGCAGTCGCCCAGCGAGCGGATGCTTCGTTCCGGGCTCTCGGCGAACTCGATCACACCGATGCAGAGCACCCAGTCGAATCGGGGCTTGAAGCCCAGACGTTCCATGTCCTGAACGCACGTCACAAACCCTCGCCGCTGGCACCGGAGCGCCATCGACCTGCTCATGTCGACGCCGACACCGCGCCCACCGCACGCGGTCACCCAGGCCAGTGTCGTTCCGTCACCACAGCCGACGTCGAGAACCAGCGCACCGGGCTCGATATGCACGAGGCGCTGGAGCGCGAGCCGCTCTTGCTGTTGCAGCGCTCCGAGCGGCCACCGTGCCCGCAGGCGCCCGTAGCCGGGCGCGACGCGTTCAAAGTGCCGAACGACGTTCCGCGCCTCCATCAGCGCTTGGCGGGGGTCGTACGTTCCACGATGGACAAGATCGCCGCGGCAGCGGAGGCACGCACCTGGGGGTCCGGGTCGGCGAGAAGCGGCCCGAGCCCATCCACCAACGTTCGATCGGGAATCAGGCCGGCCAGGCGGATTATGCCGTCGCCTGCGGCGGGCGGGTGGTCATTCAAGCGCCGTCGCACGACGTCCGCAATGCCGCCGTCATGCAGCGCCACCAGCCCACGCACAGCCTCTTCCTGGACCGTCATGATCGGATCATCGACCGCGCGGTACAGCAGCGCCACTGCCTCCGGACCACCGATCTCCGCCAGGGCTCGGGCGGCGAACGCACGGAGGTCCGGGTCCGAGTCGCCGGTGAGCACCGCCCCGAAGCGCTCGGCAAGCGCGCGATCGTTCAGACGGGCAAGTCCCTGCAACGCGCGCAGTCTGACCGAACGAAAGGGTGAATCGAGCGCCGCAAGGAACTCCTCACGGCCGCTCTGCGGGTCCAGGCGTGTAAGGAGCTCCAGTGCCAGAGACCGAGCGTAGCGGTCGTCCGAACGGGCGAGGCGCCGGATGTCGTCCGTCAAGTCCTTCTCTCGCAGCGAGCGTGCGGCGTTGAGTCCGCCCCACTGCAAGTACGAATCGTGGCTTTCGAGTGACACGGATAGCAGCGTTCGGGCCGTCTCCGCCAGTGCGGCGATGCGCTGTGTCCCGGCCGTGCGGAGCGTGGCGTCGTAGGCTTCGGCGTAGCGACCGGCCTCGATCAGCGCCCGTACGGAGTCCTGTTGCGCTTCGGCCAGGCCAGGCAACGGCTTCGCCACCAAGTCGAGCACGAGCAGAGTCAGTATCGCCCCGCGGTGCAATGATCCGTGTGTCATGATGGACTCCCTGGCCGGCAACCAGTTTGGGCGGTGCACCGATAGATGATCAGCTGCCGCACGCCTTCCTCCTCCCGCACCTCCCGTTCCACGCCCGGAAACCGCTCGGTGATCGCCAGTCCGACCCGGCGGAAATCCGGGGTCAAGACAAAGGCCGCATCACGGGCCAAGTGATCCGGCAGGTCCGCCTCGGAAAACCCGCTCACCGCCCGAGTCTCAGCGCTGAAAAAGCGAAAGATCGGGGAGTCCGCCAACAGGAATGGGCCGGTGTAGAAGTAGTAGTCGTACTGGTTTCCCAGTCGCCGGAGCACGGCCAACACGTCCCACTCGCGCGACATGACGCGCATGCGGCCGACGAATTGCTGGTAGCCGATGAGGTCGAAGCCTGCGGATTGCGCCACCAACAACAGGTAACCAATGAGGACGAACTCCGTGCGCCGGGGCAGTCTGAGCCGCTCCGCCACGTGTGCCGCCCGCTCGATCGCAGCCGCAGCAAGGATGTACGGGACTGGAACCAGGATCAGCAGCCGCGTGTATGACGGCGGATCGATGATCACCACACTGCCCAACAGCACACCAAGTCCGGCCCAGAGCAGGACGAAGAGGTGGCGGGGCTCGCGCCATCCCACGATGGCGACGCCCAGCCCGATGCCGGCGAGCAGAGCGGTCAGCGGTGACAACAGCGGCTGCTGGGTGCCGTACTGCGTGCTGCTGTCGCCGCGGGTGACAAAACCGGCTATCGTGCGCTTGAACTGCTCCCACAACACCGCCCCGGCACTGGTTGTCCCGAGCGTTGCTTCGACGTGCGGCTGACTCTCCTCCGCGAATACAAAGACAGATGCGGTTCGATCCCGTTCGAGCAGTTCCGGATGCTTGAGGTACGTCATCAGCAACGGCGATGCGGCGATCACGAAGCCGCAGAGGTAGTACGCAGTCATACGGGCTCCGGCGCGGCGGTCTCGGATCAGTTGGGTCAGCAGGAACGCGCCCGCCACGACCGCCACGATGCGACCTGCGGTGTAGGTGTAGAGGGCGAGACCCGAGACAATGCCTGCCGCCGTGAGCCAGACTCTGCGCTGATGCCTGACGCCGACCACGAGGAACGCAAACGCCGTCAGCTCGCAGAACAGCGCCTGAATGTTCCACAGACCGATTCGACTGAAGTGAATGGCTCCATGAGAGGCGGCATACAGCCCCGTTACGGCCATCGCCGCGCGAGTGCCCCACCAGGCCCGCACGAGGAAGTACAATGGTACGATGCTGGCGGCCCCGAGTATGGCTGACGGCAACCGCAGCCCCACGGCCGATGCCCCGGTCAACCACAGGCTGGCCGCATACGGCACGAAGCTCACATACATGGTGTCGTACCAGGGCGAGAAACCAAAGACGTTTGGCACCTCTCCGCGCAAGAGCGCCAAGCCCAACAGGCCGCATTCGGCGCTGTCGCCGTGGACCATGGGCGGCACGTCACCGAGCCGGATCAGGCGCAGCATCGCACCCACCAACAGCACGCCGGCGAAGCCGGCGCCTTCGGCCACGCTCCCGAAGAGCCGCAGGCGTGGCTGGGGCCGCTGCAAATCGAGCCGCCACACCAGACCCGCGAGCGCGACCAAAGCCGTCAACCAACTGACTGCGGCTACGGCGCCGCTGCGCAGGACCAGCCGCGCCAGAAACAGTGCAATGAGCGCAAGCCCACAGGTCGTCAGCAACACTGCTCGAGCGGCCTCAGACTGCATGCCGGCGAGCAGGGATATCCGAGTCTGCCCGCGCCAGGTGTCGAGCACCGTGCCCCATTGCTCGAACCCGCCCCTGACAAACCGGAGCCGAATCTGCGCGATATCGCGGACGCCCCTGATCATGTCTCGGACGAACCGCACCGTGCTCGGTTCGCTCTCTTGGCGATACAACACCGGCACCTGTACGACTCCCAGGCCGAGACGAGTAGCCCGAAAGAGCACCGCCAGGTCGAAGCTGAACCCGCGCGGCAGCCATCCGCGGAACAGCTTGTCGGCGGCGGTCGCGGTGAAGCCCTTGAGACCAGCCTGGCTATCCGTGATGCCCGGCAGCAGCACCATGCGCACGATCCAGTTGAACAGCCGCCCGGCGACATACCGCAGGTAGAAGTAGGTGAAGAACGACGGCGTCAGCAGCACGCGTGACGATGGATGCGGCCGCGAGGCGATCGCAACATCGGCACCGGCCGTCAGGGCCGCGCAGAGCCGCTCAATCTCGGAAGGGGGATAGGCGAGGTCGGCATCCAGAAAGACACGGTAACGACCGCGGGCAGCGTGCATCCCTCTCGCAATGGCGGCCCCCTTGCCGGCGTTGCGCTCGTTGCGCAGCAGTTGTACCGGGATGGGTACCGCAGTCAGCGCCTGCCGCAGCAGCGCCGGCGTGGTGTCCGTGCTGCCATCATCGACGATAATGAGCTCGACCGGCTGATCGCGGGCTGCCAGATGGGTGATCAGCGCGTGGATCGTTTCGTAGACGAACGCGTCCCCGTTATAGACGGGGACGACGACCGACAGCTCCGGAGGTTCTGCTGGTGTAACCACCGCACCCATACCCATAACGTCGCCGCCGCCTCGCGGCCATAACGTCGGATCGTGACCCAAAAGTCAACAAGTCAGAAATCACTGGCCGCATCGACGCAAAGCACATCGCCGTCGCGCACAGGGATCATTCAGCGCGACGCCCGGTTGCGGTGCCGTGTTGTGCCCCGTATAGTCGGAGCTAGTCGCGTTGTTCGGAGCCATCAGCATGGCCGAGATGAGAACTGACGAAATCGAGCAGGTGCCCGAAGGGCTGCGCGCCTGGGCGCGCGAGACCTTGCGGAAGAGCGTGGAGACGCCGGGCAGCGTGCTGAGTCAGATTACCCAGCGCCGCGGTCTGGAGGCCGCGCGATGAGTCCCCCGCACCTGCGGGAGGTCGAACGCGACGTGTTGCGGCGCATCGCCGGCGCTCCCGGCGTGTTCTGTCTTCTTGACTACGACGGTACGCTCGCGTGGCTCGCGCCCACACCCGCCGATGCCGTGCCCCTCCCTGGGGTCGTTGCGCTCTTGAGCGAGCTGACCGAGTTGGCCGGCGTGCAGGTCGCGTTGGTGAGCGGCCGGCCAGTCAGCGATCTGCGGCGCGCCCTCGACGTGCCCGGTGTGTACTACATCGGCATTCACGGCCTTGAAATCAGACTCCCCGATGGCCGGTGCGAAGCGCGTGAAGACCTCGCTGCGATCCGGTCCGCCTTGGCCGACCTCAAGCGTGAGTTGAGCGCGACCGCGGGAACCCGCCCCGGTATTCTTTTGGAAGACAAGGGCGTGGCGTTGGCGTGTCATTATCGGCTGGCATCCGCCGCAGACAAGGCGGCGGCGCAAGCTGCGGTGGCAGAGCTGGTCACCAGCTACCGGCAGCGGGGAGTGCCCATCGCGATCCTGCGCGGTCACGAGGTCAGCGAGATGTGTCCTGCGCACGTCAACAAGGGCACGGCGGTCAAAGCAGTGCTGGCGCAGCATGGATGTGGAGCGCTGCCGATGTACATCGGCGATGACCGCACCGACGAAGAGGTCTTTCGTCTCCTGCCGCCGGATGCGATCACCATTCGAGTCGGCCCGGCGAGTGAGCCGACGCTGGCGCGCTACCGACTGGACAGCCCCGAGGACGTGCGGCAGTTCCTCCGCGCCGTGCGTGAATGCCGCGTGCGAACGAGTGTGGGCCACCCACGGGCGTGTTGAAGGAACTATGGCGACCGGCAACGCGAAACAGCCGTTCCACTTTTACTCCAGTCTCGACCTCACGCTCCTGACCAACCGGCGTGCGCGCGACCTGGCGGAGCTGCTCGCTCACCTTCGGGAGGTACCGGGTTCGGTGATCTACTACCACACCCATCATTTCCTCGTGCAGCATCAGTACCTCTCACCCGAGCCTCCCAACGACGTCGCGTACTGGGTCACCAACGTCTTGCAAGAAGATCGTCTCGGCGAGCAGCTCGCGGCGATCGACCTCGTCCAGTTTCGCACCATCCGTGCGCTGCGGGAGCGGCTCATCGCCGTCATCGAAGCGTACCTCAACGAACGCCGGGAGCTGCGCACCGCCCCGGAGGGCGAGGAGTTTCATTTCCGTGAGGCGGCGTCGTTCGTCCTGCCCACGCGCCACGTGGCGAACGACCTGCGCGAGTTTGCCGACTGTATGGAGCAGATCGGCTTCGGGTCGCTGGCCTATCACTTCTTCGATGCGCGCCTGCGCCTCGAACGTGGCGAGAACGACTTCTCGGAATGGCTCGTGAAAGCACTGGGTGAGCACGAGTTGGCCAGGGCAATCGTTCGACTCGACCCGTACACGTACACGCTCGACGGCTTGCGCAAAGAGGTCGTGCGCTTGGTGCGCGCGCGGCTCGGGGAGGCCGCCGCATGAGCATGCTCGACGGGTATGAGGAGTTCGTCGGGCGCGGCACGATCGATGAGTTGCGGCTGCTGGGCCAGCATCTGGGCCGGCGGCGCGTGCTCACGATCAACTCGACCGCCGTCGGCGGCGGTGTGGCCGAGATCCTCAGCCGGCTCGTCCCGTTGTCCCGCGAGCTGGGTGTGGACGTTCACTGGGAGGTCATCAAGGGAGGCGAGGATTTCTTCAGTGTCACCAAGCGCATGCACAACGCCCTGCACGGAAAGCCCGAGGTGTTGACCGCGCACGATCACGATGTCTTCCGCGAGACGACGAGGCGCAACCTCGCGGACATGGATCTCGACGCCGATATTGTCTTCGTCCACGATCCGCAGCCAGCCGGGTTGATTGAGGCGCGGCGCCGGGGGCATTGGGCCTGGCGCTGTCACATCGATCTCTCGGCACCGCAGGCCGATGTCTGGCGGTTCTTAGCCGACTACGTCGCCCGTTACGACGCCGCGGTCTTCTCAGCGCCGCAGTTCGCAGCCAACCTGAAGGTGCCCCAGGTGATGATCACCCCGTCGATCGACCCCCTGAGCGACAAGAATCGCGAGCTGAGCGGGCGCGAGATCGATGACGTGTTCGAGCGGTTGCGCGTGCCGCGCGACAAGCCGATTGTGACCCAGGTATCGCGGTTTGATCGGCTGAAGGATCCCGTCGGGGTGATTGCGGCCTTCCGGATGGTGCGCCCGTACAACGACTGCCGCTTGGTCCTGGCCGGTGGCAGCGCAACCGACGATCCTGAGGGCTTGGAGGTGCTGGCCGCCGTGCACCAGGCTGCCAATGGTGATCCGGACATCCACGTCCTTGAACTTCCGCCCACCGCCAACATCGAGATCAACGCCATTCAGCGCGGCTCGAGCGTGGTGCTGCAAAAGTCGTTGAAGGAGGGGTTCGGGCTCACGGTCAGCGAGGCGCTGTGGAAAGGCAAGCCGGTCATCGCCGGCGCCGTCGGCGGCATTCCGCTGCAGATCACGCACAAGTACAGCGGCATCCTCACGCACACGGTCGAAGGGAGCGCGTTCTGGATCAAGCAACTGCTGAACGCGCCCGACTTCGCGCGGCGGCTGGGAGCGAACGGCCGCGAGCACGTGCGCACCAACTTTCTGCTCACCCGCCACCTGCGCGATTATCTGCTGCTCTTCCTCTTCCTCGACCACCGTGACGAGCGGGTGATCCGCTTGAGTCGATGAGGCACAATGCTCCGCCCGACGATCCGGTTCGTTATTGCCCTGATTCTCGGCCTCGCCATCTTGACGTGGGTGGCGTCGGTGGTCGTCTACCGGACGACGCGCGGCTGGTTCGAAAAGGACGTCAGTTCGCGGGCCGAGCTTGCGGTCGGCGGGGCGCGGCACGGGCTGCTGTCGCACTGGAAAAGGGAAGACGGCGATGCCCTACATGCTCTGCTGACGGAACTGACACGCGACGAGCGCATATTGGCGGCCGCCGCATGCGCGCAGGATCTTTCGCCGCTAGTGACCACCGGGGAGTTTCCGGAACAGTTCGGCTGCCGCATCGTGGGAGCCCACGTTCGCCAGTCCGCTGGGGCGACAACCGCGTGGGTGCCCTGGAAGACCGTCGCGTCGCTTCCCGGAGGCACGGTGCACGTGAGCGGCGTTCCCTTGCTCGATCAGGAGGAGGGGGTGGGCTTCGTGGTGCTCGTGCACGACTTGAGCTTCATCGAGCGGCGGGAGGCCACCGTGCGCTGGTTCCTGCTTGTCGCCTTCGGCTTCCTGGCGGCGGCCGCCTCGGCGATCACCATCTTTGCCGCTCGCGTGTCGTGGCGCGAGTGGAGCGACCAAATCCAGCGGGTGTTGAAGGGCGAGACCCAGCGGCCGGAGTTCCAGCCGCTTCTGCAAGACGTCCGTGATCTCGTCGAACGAATCGGCGCCGAGCGGCAGGCGGACAGCGAGGCGGGTCTCTGGACGCCGCAGCGCCTCCGGCAAACGCTGAATCGGTATCTTCACGGTGAGAAAGTCGTCATCGTCGCGAACCGCGAGCCGTACGTTCATGAACGTGCGCCGGATGGATCTGTGACTGTCCTGCACCCCGCCAGCGGCCTGGTGACGGCGCTGGAGCCGATCATGCGCGCGTGCTCCGGGGTGTGGATCGCTCATGGGAGCGGCTCCGCCGACCGGGAGACGGCGGATGCGAAGGGGCACCTGCGCGTCCCGCCGGGTGAGGAGTCCTACGTGATCCGGCGGGTGTGGCTCTCCGTCGAAGAGGAACAGGGGTACTACTACGGATTCGCCAACGAAGGCCTCTGGCCCCTATGTCACATTGCGCATGCCCGGCCGATCTTTCGCAGCGAGGATTGGAAGCACTATCAAACGGTCAACCAGAAGTTTGCCGATGCAGTCCGCGAGGAGGTGGACATCGAGGACCCGATCGTGCTGGTTCAGGACTACCACTTCGCACTGGCGCCGCGCTTGATCCGCGAGCGGATGCCCCGGGCGACCGTCATCAGCTTCTGGCACATTCCATGGCCCAACCCGGAGCGGTTCGGCATCTGTCCCTGGCGGCACGAGCTGTTGGCCGGGCTGCTGGGCAGCAGCATCGTTGGATTCCACACGCGCTTCCATTGCAACAATTTCGTCGATGCGATCGACCGCTATTTGGAGGCGCGCATCGATCGCGAACAGCAGGCGGTGGTGCAGCACGGACACACCACGCTCATTCGTCCGTACCCGATCTCGACAGAATGGCCGGTGCATTGGCTGGAAGCGCTTCCCTCGGTGTCGGAGTGCCGCAGGAGCGTGTTCGCGGAGCTCAGTCTTCCCGCGGATGCGCTCCTCGGCGTGGGAGTGGACCGCCTCGACTACACGAAGGGAGTCGAGGAACGCCTTCTTGCAGTGGAGCGGCTGCTGGAGCGCTTTCCGGCTTTCCGCGGACGCTTCACCTTCGCGCAGTTGGCGGCTCCCAGTCGGACGCAGATCGACCGATACCGCGAGTTGAATGAGAGCGTCGAGAGGATCGCCGGCGGGATAAACAAGCGCTTCGGCGGGGAAACATACCGGCCGATCGTGCTCCTGCGAACGCATCACGAGCCGCCGACGGTGTTCACGTACTACCGGGCAGCGGACCTCTGCTACGTGAGCAGCCTGCACGACGGCATGAACCTGGTGGCCAAAGAGTTTGTCGCGGCGCGGGACGATGAGCGCGGCGTACTCGTACTGAGCCAGTTCACGGGCGCGGCGCGCGAGCTGACGGAGGCGCTGATAGTCAACCCCTACGACCTGGATGAAGCGGCGTCCGCGCTGGCGGCTGCTCTCGGGATGCCCGCAGAGGAGCAGGGCGCCCGCATGCGATCGATGCGTGCCTACGTCTCCGAGTTCAACGTGTACCGGTGGGCAGGAAGAATGCTGGTGGAGGCGGCGCGGCTCCGCGAGCGGGAGCGGCTGACAGGCCGGCTGGCCCAGCCGGAGGATGTGCGCCATTAGCCTGCTTGATTGCCTGAGGTGCACGCTCGGAAATCCTGGATTCCGTCCCCGGGCGCGGTACACTGGCGGCGTGATAACGCAAGTCGATGGCAACATTTGGATCGCAGACGGGTCGAGCGTCCCGTTCCTCCGCGTTCCGTACCCGACCCGCATGACCGTGGTTCGACTGTCTGGCGTGAGCCTGTGGATTTGTTCGCCCATACAGCTCGACGACCACCTCAGGGTCGCGATCAACGCACTGGGTCCAGTTCGCCATCTCGTGTCGCCGAACAAGTTCCATCACCTCTTTCTGGACGAATGGATCCGAACCTGGCCCGAAGCGAAGCTCTACGCCTCGCCCGGTCTGGCAAGGCGCCGTCGTGACCTGTCGTTCGACGCGGGACTGGGTGACCAACCCGATGCAGCCTGGACAGCCGACCTCGATCAGGTGATCTTCCACGGCAGCTTCGTCATGGACGAAGTCGTCTTCTTCCACCGCGCTTCCCAGACCGCGATCATCACCGATCTCGTGCAGCGGTTCGATCCTACAACCCTGCGGGGTTGGCGGCGCGTGGTCATGACGTTGGACGGGATGGTTGGTCCCAACGGCAGTACGCCGCGTGAGTGGCGCCTCTCATTCTGGAACCGGGCCGCCGCGCGCCGAGCAAAGCGGAAGGTGCTCGATTGGAACCCGCGGCGCGTGATCATTGCGCACGGCGAATGGATACACGAGGACGGACGCGCGGTGCTCGAACGCGCGCTGGCCTGGATCGGTTGAACCAACCGGGCGGGGTGCTGTCTTGATTTGACGGCGCAGGAGGAAAGCCCGTCCCGAGGCCGCGCTCCACTCGGCTGGCATTGCAAGGACCGCTGCGGCACATCTTCTCCTGATCGCCGGGCACATACGGGAAACCCTCAACGAAGGAGGATCGCTATGGGTTCTGTACGCCATTACGGGTCAAGAGCTGACATGAAGCGATGGTGGGTGCACTGCCTCGCGTTGAGCGCGTGTTTTGCGGTAGCGCTGCTCCCCGCCAGCGCCCAGGAGACGCCGGGCGCGAAACCGGGCGTCGATACGCTTGGCCGCGACAACCCACGGGGGGCCATGCGCGGCTACCTCGAAGCCTGCCGCGCCGGCGACTACGAACGCGCCGCTACGTATCTGGACCTGAGCGGCCTGCCGCCAGCGGCGCGCACCTCACGTGGGCCGGTGCTGGCGCGCCAGCTGAAGGTCGCTCTCGACCGAACCCTGTGGGTGGAGCTGGACAAGTTGAGTGACGCACCGGAAGGCGAGCGCGACGACGGCTTGCCAGCCCGGCGGGACGTGGTCGGCACAATCGACACAGCAAAGGGAGTGGTGCCGATGTTCCTGGAGCGGGCGAAAGCGGAGGGCGATACGCTGATCTGGAAGATAGCGCCGGCAACGATCGCGCAGATTCCTGCGCTCCACCAAGAGTTCGGTTACGGCGTGGTGGGCGAATATCTGCCGCCGATGTTTTTCCAGATCCAGTTTCTGGAGGTCCAGCTGTGGCAGTGGATCGGCCTTCTCGCTCTGGTCGCGGTCGCGGCCGTTGTCTCATGGATCGCCACCGTGATCATTGTGCGGCTCGCGCGCCCGGTTGTGGTTCGTATGTGCACAGGTTGGGACGATCGGGCACTGCGGCTGGCGGCGGGGCCGCTCCGTTTGATCATCGCCGTCACCGTGTTCTCCGCCGGCACGTACACGCTCGGCCTGGCAGTTCCGGTGCAGGCGTTCATCGCTGCGCTGGAAAAGGCCCTGACGATTGTTGCGGTGACGTGGCTACTCGTGCGGGTCGTGGCGGTTGCCGCGCACACCGTAGAGGAGCGGTTGGTGGCACGCGGTCAGACCGTGGCTATGTCCATCGTGCCGTTGGGCCGGCGGACGGTGCAGGTGCTGGTGCTTGCCTTGGCGACGCTCGCGGTGTTGCAGAACCTTGGCATCAACGTCACCGGCATTCTCGCCGGGCTGGGGATTGGTGGGTTAGCGGTCGCTCTGGCGGCCCAGAAAACGGTGGAGAACCTCTTCGGTGGCGTCACCCTCATCGCGGATCAGCCGGTGCACGTCGGCGACTTCTGCCGCTTTGGCGACAAGATCGGGACGGTCGAGGAGGTCGGGCTACGCTCAACCCGCGTGCGGACGCTCGACCGGACCGTGGTGACGATTCCGAACGCGGAGTTCGCCGGCATGCAGCTCGAGAACTTCGCCAGGCGCGATCGTATCTGGTTCCGCACCACGATCGGGCTGCGCTACGAGACGACACCCGACCAGCTGCGGTACGTACTCGTCGAGCTGAAGAAACTTCTTGTGGCCCATCCCAAGGTACATCCCGATCCCGCGCGGGTGCGCTTCGTCGGCTTTGGCGCCTACTCGCTCGATCTCGAGATCTTCGCTTACGTGCTCACCACCGACATCAACGAGTACCTCGCCATACAGGAGGATCTTCTGCTGCGCATCATGGATATCGTTGCCGCGAGCGGCGCTGGCTTCGCCTTCCCTTCCCAGACGATCTACACGGGAACGGACACCGGTCTCGACGCCGAACGCAGCCGCGCCGCCGAGGCCCAGGTGGGCGCGTGGCGCGAACAGAACGCTCTGGGTCTCCCCCACTTCGCGCCGGAGCAGCTTGCACGCCTTGCCGGTACGTTGGACTATCCGCCGCGCGGATCCGCCATTGGGGCTCATTACGCTCGCGCTGCACGAGATGCCCGCTGAGCTGCGGCTGCGCATACTTCTAGAAGCCGCGCGCGTGTGCAAGGGCGACAGCCGGGTCGTCGCCATCGAGCACGGCCGGCCCCCGACCTTCGCCACCTGGATGCTGCGCTACCTGTGGTGGTTCACCTGGGTCCCCGGTAACCCGGAATCAGCCACGACGAGGGATCTCCAGCAACGCGGGGCTGGACGCCGAGATGCGTTCGGCCGGTCTCGAGGTCGTTGAACGGCATGGCACGCGCTGGAATTGGATCGAGAGTTTCGTAGGAAACCCTCGTTCCTGATCTTTTTGCACTGGGTCGCTCCGGCTCTCCGCGCCGCCTATGCCATGGTCGGACGCCTGACCGAGGCCCTGACACTGCTCGACGAGCGAGTCATGGAGCGGGACGCCTCCATGAACGTCATGTCCCGGAACACCCTCACGATCGCGTGCCTCGCCGAGACCCACCTGCCGGCGGGCCACATGGAGGACGCAACCGACCGTGCCGCGCGGGCCGGCCTTACAGCGGTATGTGGCGGAGTAGCACCAGGTCGCCCAATCGCCCCATCTCGACTGCGCCGGCTTCGAGCAGGACCGCCGCGCGCTCGGCCGGCACCAGGCCGGCGCGTGGAAACGCCTCCGGATCCAGCAGACGCCGCTCCAGCTCGTCGGCTTCGAAGAAACGAAAGGGTCGTCCACCATAGAAGATCAAGGTTGGGTGCTCCTCGGTCGCTCCGACAAAAGGCTCTTCCAGCAGCGTCTCACTGATCACGCTTCCGAGGACACGGAAGGACTCGAAAGCCTCCTCGGTCTCGATGACGGAGCGCCGCGCTGCGGGCGCGGCGACGAGCGCAGCGATGGCGAGACCGCTCAAGGCCGCCGGATGTATGAGCCGTGCGCGCGCACGCAGCCCGGAGCCGAGGAAACCCAGCGCCATCCCGCCCGCCACCGCCAGCATCGGCAGTGCCGGAAGACAATACCAGGGCAGCCGGGTGCGTACCGCCGTCGCTGCGGCCATGACGAGAACCGCCGCGAGAAACCAAGGGGCCAGCGCCGCGCGCCGCTGGCGGCCGGTAAGCGCGGCCAGCGCGACTGCCGCGGTCGCTCCAACAACCCACGATCCGCCGCCGGTCCACAGCGCCCACATGGGATACCACCATGGGGCAGCATGGCCCTCGATCGGCTCGATGGCGCGGCTCCAGATCTCGCGTCCGAAATGAACTGCCAAGAAACCCGTGCCTTCCGTCGCAAGCTGCAACGCGTACCACGGCAGGGCAAAAGCGATGGCGCCAAACGCGGCGTATAAGGTATCCCTCTGCCTCGCCCTGTCGCGAATTGACGCAAGAAACGCCGCCGCGGGAGCGAGAAGGCCGAGCGGTCCCTTGGCAAGGATCGCGAGTCCCACCACTATGGCGACGCCGAGCCGCCGGCGGTGCCAGCCTGCCTCAGTGCCGAATCGGGCAAGCGCAACCATGGTCAGGAATATAGCGAGGGAATCCGTGCATGCCCGCCGCCCGCCCCGTTCGATGAACAGCGTGGATCCGAGCAGGCATGCCGTGGTGGCGAGGGCTGCCGGCAGACCAGCTCGCTGGGCCACCACCGCGCCGGCCACGGCAGCGGTGCCCACGCCGGCCAGCGCGGACGGTGCGCGAACCCCCGTCTCGTTCACGCCGAATGTTCCGTAGGCGAGAGCCATTGACCAGAACAAGAGCGGCGGCTTTCGGTAGTAGGCTTCGCCGTTCCATTCGAGGTGATACCAGTTACCGCGGAACATCCCCCGCGCGACATCCGCGTAAACGCCTTCGTCCCAGTTGACCAGCGGCGTGGCGCCGAGTCCCGGCAGGAGCAGCAACGCAGCAAGGCCCCCGGCAATCAACGGGGCCAGGCAGGCGGCGAGAACGCTTCTGCCGCCCGTCCAGCGGTCCGCGATCTCCGCAGCAGTCATCTCACGGAACGTAATGCCGCCGCCCGGGCCGAGCTTCCGCTGCGCCACGTCCAGCATGTTCTGGTTCTGATCGGTTCCCACCACGCCCCCGCGCTCGCTCAGCCGCCCGTGAGATTGCCGGTGCCGCAACCGAGTTCGAGCACGCGCAGCGACTCCAGGCCGGCCACGGCCGCGTCAGCGGCGGCCGCATAGAGGCTCGTTACCCGCCCCAGCGGCAGCAGCCGAATGCTGGCGTCGTACCGGTTGGGGGCGGACTCGAGTAAGCGCATATACACGTACGTGCTCATCGTGGTCCTCCGACAGCCGGTGCGCGCTCCGGGTCCACACACGGGCGCCCTGGTCTTACCCTATCTGCCCTCTCTCTTGACGCGCGCAAAGGCCCAGCGCAGCCCCGGCGGAGCCACTAGGGTCGAGACGAGCACCATCAGGACCAGGGCCGAGAACTGAGCGTGAGAGAGAACCGGCTCGCCTCCGAGCATCGTGCGTACCCCGATTCCGGCGAAGACCAGGCCGACCTCACCACGGGGAACCATCCCGATCGCCACCGCGAGTCGATCAATCCCCTTGCCCACGACGCCGAGGGCGCAGGCCATCTTCCCAACAAGGGCACACACGATGAGCACCAAGCCAAACCCCAGCGCAGCAGGGTTCCCCAAGCTGCCGAGCTGAACCTTAATCCCCATGAGCACGAAGAACAACGGCACAAACAGGCTTGCGATTGGGTGGAGCAACTCCGCCAGCGGCGCGTGATCCGCGCGCGCGCGGATGCCGACACCGTACGGGTCGAGCATCAGTCCCGCGGCAAAGGCACCCACGATGTCCGCCAGGCCGACCAACTCCGCGGCAAACGCCAGCGTGAAGCACAACCCGAGCCCGAGCACTAACATGATCTCGGGGTGATCGCTGCGGGCCGCCAATCGGATCAGCGGCGGCGACACGAACCGGCCGAGCCCCGCGGCGGCGCCGAGAAACACCACCGCGCGCAACACGATGCCGGCGACGCCAACGAACGAGACGCCTGCTCCCCCCGTGGCCGCCGCAGCCACCATGCCGACCACCACCGCCAGCACGATGAGTCCGAGCACGTCATCAATGACCGCTGCGCCCAGAATGACTTGCCCCTCGCGTGTCTGCGTCGCCCCCAAGTCCTTGAGCACTCTGGCGGTGATGCCGACGCTGGTGGCCGCGAGGGTGGCACCGACGAAGAGGTGAGCGAGCAACGGGCTCTCGGGGATCATCCAGGCGGCCGCCGCCCACCCCAGGCCCATCGGCGCCGCCACACCGATCAACGCAACCAGGAGCGCAGATGGCCCAACCCGGACCAGCGCGCGGACATCCGATTCCAAGCCGACCTCGAGCAGCAACAGTAGCACCCCGACCTCTGCCAGGAACAGCAGCGCGGGGTCGCCGCGCAACGTGCCAGCGCCATCCGCTCCCATGAAAAGCGGCAGCAGGTTTCCCAACGCGATGCCCACCAGCAGCTCGCCCAGCACCGAGGGCTGGTGCCAGCGTTCGGCCAGCAGGCCTCCCGCTTTCGCCGCCACGACCAGCACCCCAAGGGCAAACAGGATGGGGCCGAATGCCGCGTGTCCACCTGTATCGGCCGCCGCGGCGATTTCGGGAGCCGCAACTGCCAACAACAAGCCAAGGGCGATCATGAGCGCGCCGTTCGCCAACGCGCCCTGTAGGGTGCGTTGCCACGACGGGGCCATCAGATCACGTCCGCGCATCGGCTCCCAACCACTCATTCGCGGCGCAGAATACCGGCTATCACGGCCCAGGCCAATAGCCCGCGTGTAGCGCCCTGGCCGGGCCATCAGCGCGCCTGCTTTCGCAGCCACCGCGCCTCGTGGTAGGGCTGCTCGCATGGGGCGCTGGGTGACCACCCTGCTGGTGTTCGCGCTGCTGGCGGCCTGCCGGCGCAGCGAGCACGCGCTGACGATGGCGGTCGCCTTGTTGCCGAGTGAGTTGGCGGCGTACCGCGCTGTGCTTGGTGACTTCGAGCGCGACACGGGGCTGCGCGTGGTCGTCGTGCCGCAACAGTATCCGGATATTCAGCGCGCCCTGGCGGCCGAGGCGTTTGCCGGCCACGGCACGCTCGATCTGGTGGAGCTGGACGTCTACGCGCTGGCGCGTTCGGCCCGACACGTGAGCGTGCTCGATCCCGCCGAGCTGGCGCCGGAACTCGACGCGCTCGCGCCGCACGCCCGGCGCGCCGGCGAAATCGACGGCCTGCGCTTCCTGCCGCATCGCATCTCCTGGCAGGCGCTGGTGTACAACCACGCCGTGCTGGGCAAGGCGCCCGCGACCTGGGAAGAACTGCTGGCGGTCGCCCGCGCCCATCCGAAACGCATCGGGCTGAAGGGAGCACTATACGAGGGGCTGACGTGCGATGTGCTCCCGTTCGTGTGGGCCGCCGGCGGCAGCGGCGATCGCTTCGACGACCCGGGTACCCTCGCGGCCTTTCGGTTCTTCGCCGAGCTGGCTCCGTACCTGGCTCCGCAGAGCGAGACCTTCAAAGAAGCGACCGTCGCCGAGGCCATGGCGCGCGGTGAGCTCGTGCTGCACGTCAATTGGCCGTTCGTGATGTCGCTGTATGCCAGTCAGGGCCTCGCCGGCACCATCCGCTCCGCCCCCCTGCCGCAAGGCCCCGCGGGGCGCGCCACCGTGCTGGGTGGCGGCTACATTGCCGTGCCGCTGAGCGCGCCGCATCGCGTCGCAGCCGTGCGCCTGGCGCGCTATCTCATCAGCGCGCCGGCGCAGATGCGACTGCGGCGCCAGTTGGGGTGGTTTTCGGCACGCACGGATGTCGCGGTTGATGAGACCAGCGAGGACCTTGGCGGTTTTGCCGCCATGCGTGGCGAGGCGCGCCCGCGGCCGGAGCGCCCCGATTACCCCCGGCTGAGCCGCGCCTGGCAGCAGGCGTTTCGTGCGGTCGCCTTCGAGCGCAGCGATCCGGTCAGCGCGCTCCAGGCGGCCCAGCGTGGGCTGGGGCGCGAACGATGATGGCCCGAGTATCGGTATCGTCCTGGCTGCTGGCCACCCCGCTGCTCCTTTACTGCCTCGTCTTCCTGGCCTACCCGACACTGTACGCGATCCGACTCGCGTTCAGCGATCCGCACACGGCCGCTTTTCCGAGCACGGCCAACTTCCAACTGATATGGAACGATGCGCTCTTCTGGCGGGCACTGCGCAACAACGTGATCCTCCCGGCGGCCAGCGTCGCGGTCGAACTGCTCGGCGGCCTGGCGCTGGCACTGCTCCTGGCCGCTCGCTTTCCCGGACGCCGCTATGTGCGGGCGGTCGTGGTCATCCCGTTCGCGCTGCCGGAAATCGTCTTTCTCACCATGATGCGCTACCTCTTCGCCCCGCGCGGGTACGTGAACGCGGCGCTGGTCGCCGCCGGCGCCGGTCCGTTGGATTGGCTGCTCCCGGGGCGATGGCTCACGTTTGTCGTCGTGGTGATTGCCGATGCCTGGCATGTGACGCCGGTGGTGTTCCTGCTGCTGCTCGCGGCGCTGACGACCATTCCCGAGGAGGTCACGGAGGCCGCGCAGCTTGACGGTGCGCGCGGCCTGCGCCGGCTCCTTTTCATCACCCTGCCGTTGCTCACACCGGCGCTGATCGCCGCCGTGCTGCTGCGCGGGCTCGATGCGCTGCGCACGTTCGCCACCCCGCTGGTGCTGACCGGGGTCGAAGGCGTCCCCGTACTGTCCACCTACGCTTTCCACCAATGGTCGGACTACGGCAACGACGGCGCGGCCGCGGCCGCTGCCGTACTGCTCGCGCTGCTCAGCGTCGCGCTGACGCTGCCGCTGCTGCGGCGCCGGGTGGGGCCATGAGGCGGACCACGTTGCTGCTCGCGCTCGCCGCCGCCGTGGTGGCCGTTGACCTGCTGCCGCTGGTGCTCATCGTCAAGCAGGCCGTGACGCCGGAAAGCGAGAGCTTTGCCTGGCCGCCAACCTGGTGGCCACGGCGCCCCACGCTCGAGAATTTCGGCATGGTTCGCGCGACCATCGAACTGGGGCGTGGTCTGTGGATGAGTGCGCTGGTGGCCGTGCTGACGGTCGGATCGACGCTGGCCCTGGCACTGCCCGCGGCATGGCTCGCGGCGCGCCGGCCGGCGCAGGCTGATCGGCCACTGGACGCCGTGATGATCGTCACGCGGCTGTTTCCGTCTATCGCACTGGCGGTGCCGCTGGCCGCGCTCTTTGTGCACGTGGGTCTGTACAACCATCCTGCCGCGTTGGGGTTGTGGCTGGCACATACGCTGCTGGGCTTGCCGTTTGCCTTCTTGGTCTTGCGCACCGGATTTCGGGCCGTACCGGTGGAGCTGGAAGAGGCGGCCCGCCTCGACGGCGCCACCGGCATAGGTAGCTTCGTGCGCGTGACCCTGCCGCTCATGCGTCCCGCGCTGGCGGTCGCTGCGCTGCTCGTGTTCTTGATCTCGTGGGACGAGTTCGCATACGCGCTCCTGCTGCAAGTGACCAACCGGCCGCTGCCGCCGCTGCTGTACTACCTCGCCGCCTTTGGGCACCCGGGGCTGGCCAGTGCCGTCGCCACCATCATGCTCGGACCGGCCCTGCTCATTGTCCTCGTGCTGGAACCCGCGTTGCGGTCCGGGGCGCTAACCGGGAGCGGCCGCTAATGGCGCAGGCCGAGTTTGACCAGGTGGAAAAGCGCTTCGGCGCAGTCACGGCCCTCGCCGGCTTCACGCTGGTGGTTGGCGACGGGGAGCTGATCACGGTCCTGGGCCCATCAGGTTGCGGCAAGTCGACGTTGCTGCGGGTGACAGCCGGGCTGGAGCCACTGACGCGCGGAACGATCCTAGTGGGCGGGCGCCGCATCGATCAGCTCCCACCGCATCAGCGCGATGTGGCGATGGTGTTTCAGAACTACGCGCTGTATCCGCACATGAGCGTGCGGGGCAATATCGAGTTTCCTTTGCGGATGCGCGGCACCGCCCGCCCGACACGGCGCGCGCAGGTTGCGGACGTGGCGGCCCTGCTGGAACTGAACGACCTCCTCGAGCGGCGGCCGGCGCAGCTGTCCGGTGGCCAGCGACAGCGCGTGGCGTTGGCCCGGGCGCTGGTGCGCCATCCGGCGCTGTTTCTGCTCGACGAGCCGCTGTCGAACCTCGACGTGCGCTTGCGCGCGAGCGTTCGCCGGTACATCCGACAGGTACAGCGCCGACTCGCTGTCACGACGCTCTACGTGACGCACGACCAGACGGAGGCGATGACGTTGGGGGACCGTGTCGTGGTGATGAACGAGGCTCGGATCCATCAGGTCGCACCGCCGCTAACGGTATACCAGCGGCCGGCCGACACGTTCGTCGCCGGCTTCGTTGGCACGCCTCCGATGAATCTGTTGCTCGCCCACTACGCGGGCGCTGTGCTCACGGTTGGCGGCCAGCACGTGCACGTCCCGATCGAGCTGCAGCGTTCGCTCGCGGGTGTCGCGGGCACGATCCAGGTCGGCATCCGCCCGGAAGCCTTTCAGCCGGCGCCCGATGGGTGCGCGGACCTGGTGGCCTCCACGGTTCCCGAGTCGCGCGAGCCGCTGGGAAGCGAGACGCTCGTGGGGGCGGCGATTGGCGATCAGCGCGTCACCGCGCGCATCGCCGGCAGCCCCACCGAGATCCCCGACCGTTTCGCTGCGCCGATCGGGGCGCTGCACTTCTTTGCCGAGGACGGCACGCGTCTTGGCCCGTAGCGGTGCCGTTGCAGTGTGCGCGTGCTCCGCGTTGAACCCAAGCGGCCCGGCGCCCGGCTGCCGCAGTTGGAGTTCGAGGCGCGGGCACGCGGGTGGTTACGCGCGCAGGCCGGCGGCCTGCAGAAACGCGGCACGCAACTCGTCGTACGTCCGCGTCGCCGGAAACTGTGGGAACTCGCGGACGACGTTGTCGGGCGGGCGCCAGAGGATGCCATGATCGGCCTCGGCGAGCATGGTCGTGCCGTTGTACGATAAGTGCTCGCCTTCCGGTGCAGTCGTGGGCGCGATCGCGGAGATCGTGGCCATGCCCGGCGGCACACCGCCCCTGAAACCTTCGCTTTCGGGGATCAACGTGGAGGTGTGGTAGCGGGACCTGGGGTCCGCCGCAATCTCGCAGAAATCGCTCAAAGGCTGCTTCAGCCCGAACTGGCCGGTGACCATGGCCGTCTGGCCGACGTTGCCGCGGCGCCGGATTCGATCTATAGCGGCGAGTAGCCGCGCGCTATGCCGGTACGACCAGGAGACATGTTGATGAGCCGCTCGGATTACCCCTTCACGTTGAGCCGTCGAGACTTTCTCAAACACAGCGCGGCGCTGACGTTGTCGTTGAGCCTGCTCGACTTTCCGGCCCCGCACTCGGCCGCGTCAGCGCAGGACGCCGCCGCGGCGCCCGCGGTGCCGCAGTATCGCGGCTGGGAAGACGTTTACCGCCAGCGCTGGGTGTGGGATCGCGTCGTGCATTCCTCGCACGCGCGCGCCAACTGCATCTCGGCGTGTTCGTGGAACGTCTTCGTCAAGGACGGCATCGCGTGGCGCGAGGAGCAGAACGCTATCTACGAGGCGTCGGAAGCGTCGGTCCCCGACTTCAACCCGCGGGGCTGCCAGAAGGGCGCCTGCTTCGCGCACGTCATGTACGAGCCCTCACGCATCCTCTACCCGCTGCGCCGCACCGGCGCTCGGGGCGAAGGCAAGTGGAAGCGCGTATCGTGGGACGAGGTGCTCAGCGAAATCGCCGACGCCATGATCGATACCGCCGTGCAGCAGGGCACCGACTCGATCATCTACGACCACGGCACCACCAACATCGATTTCGGTGCCGACACTGCCAGTGAGATGCGGCTGTTCGCCGCGATGAACGCCACCAGCATCGATTCGTGGGCGGGCGTGGGCGACATGCCCGCGGGCGCGGCGCAGACTTGGGGCATGTACAACGTCGAGGGCACCTCCGACGACTGGTTCAAGTCGGACTTCATCATCATCTGGGTGGGCAATCCCATCTACACCCGCATTCCCGAGGTGCATTTCGTCAACGAAGCCCGCTACCGCGGCGCCAAGGTCGTCGCCATTGCGCCCGACTATAGCGCCTCGGCGATTCACGCCGACTATTGGCTCAACCCGCGCGTCGGCACCGACGCCGCGCTCGCCCTGGCGATGGCGCAGGTGATCCTGGCCGAGAACTTACACAAGGCGGAGTACGTCAGAGAGCAGACGGACCTGCCCATCTTGGTGCGCGAAGATACCGGGCGCTATCTGCGCCAGGCCGATCTACGCGCCGGCGGCAGCGACGAGGTGCTCTACTTCTGGGACGGCCCGACCAACGCGCTCGCCGAGGTGCCCGGCTGTCAGGGGAAGGGCGATTCGCTCGCGCTTGGTTCGCTTCGCCCGGAACTCGCGGGCCGCCGCAGCGTGCGCCTGGCCGACGGCAAGGAGGTGGCCGTGCGCCCGTTCATCGAGCGGCTGCGCGCGCACTTGGACGCGAACTACACCCCCGAGAAGGTCGCGACGATCACCGGCGTCGCCGCGCCGACGATTCGCCGCCTAGCGCGCGAGCTGGCCGCCGCGGGCAGCGCCATGATCTATTCGTCCTGGGGCTCGTGCAAGCATTACCATAGCGACCTGAATCAGCGTGCCGAGATCCTGCTGATGGCGCTCACCGGCAACCAGGGCAAGAGCGGCGGCGGCTTCCGCGTGGCGTCGTGGTGGCCGGTGCAGGGGTTCGAGGAGTTCTCGTTCGGCGCCCGCGAGATGCCGTTGGAGCTGAAGATGCGCGTGATGTGGCGCGCGCTGGTTACCGGCTTTAGCTGGCGGCAATACGAAGATCTGATGCTGGAGCTGACGGACCACATGAACAGCACGCCGCTGATGCCCTGGCTCTACGTCCATGCCGGCTACAAGACGGTGTGGGACAAGCGCGAGTATCACGATCCCGCCGTGCCGCGGCCGACCGCTGCATACATGAAGGAAGCCATCGACAAGGGTTGGATCCCGGTGCGCCCGAAGCCGGGCAAGGAGCCGAAGGTGTTCATTTTCACCGGCGCCAATCCGTTACGGCGCTGGCCGGCACCGCAGATCGCGCTCGAACACTTGTGGCCGAAGCTCAACCTGATCATCGACGTTAATTTCAAGGGGGGTACCTCGGGCCTGCAGGCAGACATCATCCTTCCAACATCGAGTTACTACGAGCGCGACTCGCTCAAGTACAGCCAGGCCTACCTGCCTTATCTGGTCCTGTGCGAGAAAGCCGTCGAGCCCCGCGGCGAAGCTAAACCGGAGTGGGAGATCTTCGGCTTGCTGGCGAAAAAGGTGCAAGAGCGTGCTCGCGAGCGAGGTGTGAGCAAGGTGCTCGATTCCTACGGCCGCGAGACTGATCTGGCGACGGTCTACGAGGTTTGGAGTCACGACCGCAAGTTCAACGAGAACGACCCCAAGGCCGCGCTCGACTTCATCCTGCGCGGGACTACGACCACGGGGAAAAAGGGTTGGGACGAGGGCACGAAGACGGGCCTGCTGCCTGTCCTCGAGGTCGAGGGCAAGCCGGACGGGCTCTACGCGCTGGGCACGGACTACAAGCGGGGCCGCACGCTGTTCCCGCACGAGCGCTTCGTCGTGGGCAAGGAAGCCTGGCCGACCTTTTCCGGACGGCAACAGTTTCTGATCGAGCATCCGTGGTACGAGGAGGTGGGCGAGACCTTGCCCGTGTTCAAGGAGCCGCCGCAGCCGGGCGGGAACTTCCCGCTGCGTCTGACGGGCGGCCACACGCGGTGGTCGATCCACGCGACCTGGCGCGACAGTCAGGTGATGCTGCGCCTGCAGCGCGGCGAACCGGCCGCCTACGTGTCGCAGCAAGACGCGCAACAGCGCGGCGTAGCCGACGGTGACCGCATTCGCGTCTTCAACGACGTCGGCGCCTTCGAGACCATCGCCAAGGTGGCGCCGGCGGTCCAGCCTGGACAAGTGATCATCTATCACGCCTGGGAGCCGTACCAGTTCAAAGGCTGGAAGGGGCAACAGGAGCCGGTGCCGGCACCGTGGAAGGCCTTGCACCTGGCCGCAGGCTACGGCCAGATTCACTACCGGCAGATCTATATGGCTCCCGGACACAGCCCGCGCGCGCAAGCCGTCGATTTCGCGCGCGCTTGAGGCGGCGGGTGTTCGACAGCGGCCTTGTCGTCGTGCGATTGGCGAGGCCGCGGTCGCGTTGAACGCCTTAGCCCTGTGTGGTAACTGCGCTGCATGTCGCTGAGCCCCGCGGACGTGCGCCACATTGCCATGCTGGCCCGATTGGAATTGAGCCAGGAGGAGGAGTTGGCCTTCTGCGCCCAGCTCGACCACATCCTCGAGCACTTCGAGAAACTGCGGCAACTCGACACCGAGAACGTGGTGCCGACGGCACATCTGGCCGAGATGGCGAGCGCGTTTCGCGAAGACGTCGTCAGCCACGTGCCCGCCGTTGCGGAGCTGCTGGCAAACGCGCCGGCGCGCGACGGGGATTTCTTCAAGGTTCCCCAGATCATCGAGTAACGCCGGCGGCGCTTCGGGCGGTGTCGAGCACCTCACAGTAGGCAACTCATGGCGGAGGCGTACCGGCTAAGCATCGATGCGGCGAGCGCAGCGCTGGCGGTGCGTGACATCTCCGCGGTCGAGCTGACGCGCGCCGTCCTGGCCCGGATCGAAGCCACCGAGCCTGCTCTGCGCTCGTTCATCACCGTGGCGGCCGACGCGGCACTAGCGCAAGCCCAGGCCGCGGACGCGCGTTTGGCCGGCGGCGACGCCCCGGCACTGTGCGGCATCCCATTGGCCATCAAGGACGTCATCCTCACTCGAGGGTTACGGTCGACTGCCGGCTCGAAGATCCTCGGTAACTTCGTCCCGCCGTATAGCGCCACGGTCACCCGCAAGCTGCTCGACGCCGGTGCGGTGTGCGTCGGTAAGGCCAACTGCGATGAGTTCGCCATGGGTTCATCGACGGAGAACTCGGCCTACGCGATCACGCGCAACCCCTGGAACCTCAGCTGCGTGCCGGGGGGCTCCTCCGGCGGCTCGGCCTCGGCGGTGGCGGCCGGGCAGTGCTTGGGCGCACTCGGTACCGATACTGGCGGCTCGATCCGCCAGCCGGCGGCATGCTGCGGCGTCGTGGGCATTAAGCCCACCTACGGCCGCGTCAGTCGCTACGGTGTGGTGGCCTACGCCTCGTCGCTGGATCAGGTCGGCCCGCTCGGTCGCACCGTGGCCGACTGCGCCCATCTGCTCGGCGCCATTGCGGGGCACGACCCGCGCGACTCCACCTCCGTCGATTGCCCCACCCCCGACTACCGCGCCGCACTCAGCGGTAAGCTCGCCGGTTTGCGCCTGGGCTTGCCCAAGGAGTACTTCGTCGACGGCATGCAACCCGAAGTCGAGCAGGCGGTGCGTGCGGCGGTGCGCCAACTCGAGTCCCTCGGGGCGGCGGTTGACGAAGTCTCGCTGCCGCACACCGAATACGCGATTGCGGCCTACTACTTGATCGCTACCGCCGAGGCGAGCTCGAACCTGTCGCGCTACGACGGCATCAAGTACGGCTTTCGAGCCGAGGCCGAGGCCTTGCTCGAGATGTACCGGCGTACGCGGGCGCAAGGCTTCGGCGCCGAGGTCAAGCGCCGGATCATGCTCGGCACCTACGCGCTCTCCAGCGGCTACTACGACGCTTATTACTTGAAGGCGCAAAAAGTGCGCACGTTGGTCCGAAACGACTTTCTCGCCGTCCTCGACCGCTGCCACGCCATCGTTACCCCAACGGCACCCACTACCGCGTTCCGCATTGGCGAGAAGACCGCCGATCCCTTGCAGATGTATCTCGCCGACATCTTCACCGTCTCGGTCAATCTCGCCGGCCTTCCGGGGCTGTCGCTGCCGTGCGGCTTCGACCGCACTGGGTTGCCGATCGGCTTGCAGCTCATCGGCCGGCCCTTCGATGAGCAGACGGTGCTCAACCTGGCGTACGCTTACGAGCAGGCCACGCAGTGGCACTTGCAGCAGCCGGAGATCTGAGCCGCACGCGATCACCGCTTATGGCCCACGAAGCCGTCATCGGACTCGAAGTCCACGCCGAACTGCTGACCGAGTCTAAGATCTTCTGTGCCTGCTCGGCGAAGTTCGGTGCCCCGCCGAATCAGAACACCTGCCCGGTGTGTCTGGGCATGCCCGGCGTGCTGCCGGTGCTCAACCGGCGCGTGGTCGAGTTCGCGCTCAAGGCCGGCTTGGCGATCAACTGCCGGATCGCCCGCTACAGCCGCTGGGCGCGCAAGAACTATTTCTATCCCGACTTGCCCAAGGGCTATCAGATCTCGCAGTATGAGCTGCCGCTGTGCACCGGCGGTGAGGTCGAGATCACGACCGCCGACGGCGGCACGCGCGCAGTTAGGCTCACGCGCATCCACATGGAGGAGGACACCGGCAAGAACATCCACGACGCCCATGGGGACGCCAGCCTGGTGGATTTCAACCGCTGCGGTGTGCCGCTGCTCGAAATCGTCAGCGAGCCCGACATGCACTCGCCCGCCGAGGCCGGCGCCTATCTGCGCAAACTGCGCTCGCTGTTACGCTACCTGGAAGTCTGTGACGGCAACATGGAGGAGGGTAGCTTCCGCTGCGACGCCAATATTTCCATCCGGCCGCGCGGCAGTACCGTGCTCGGCACCAAGGTGGAAGTCAAGAACATGAACTCGTTCCGTGCGGTCGAGAAGGCGATCGAGTTCGAGCTGCGGCGGCAAGCCGAAGTATTGGAGCAAGGTGGACGCTTGGTGCAGGAGACCCGCCACTGGGATCCCGACCGCGAGGTCACGCGGCCGTCGCGCTCGAAGGAGTTTGCGCACGACTACCGCTATTTTCCCGATCCGGATTTGCTGCCGCTGCTGGTCAGCGAGCAGTGGATCGAACGGGTGCGGGCAGAGCTGCCCGAGCTGCCCGAAGCCCGCCAGGCGCGCTTCGGGCGCGACTACGGGTTGCCGGTGTACGATGCCGAGGTGTTGACCGCGCGCAAGGATCTCGCCGATTACTACGAGGCCGCGGTGCGCACGCATCCTAACGCTAAGGCGATCAGCAACTGGGTCATGGGTGACGTTCTGCGCATTGTCAGGGAGCGCAAGCTGGACGAGGTGCTGGTGATTCGCGACTGGCCGGTGGTGCCGGCGCAGCTGGCGGCGCTGGTGGCCTTGATCGACAACGGCCAGATTAGCGGTAAGATCGCCAAGTCCGTCTTCGAGACGATGGCGCAGACGGGTGCGTCGCCCGAGCGCATCGTGGCGGAACAGGGCCTCACCCAGGTCAGCGACGAGGCCCCGATAATCGCCGCCATCGAGCAGGTGCTGGCGGCGAACGCCGCCAAGGTGGCCGAGTATCGTGGCGGCAAGGACAAGCTCTTCGGCTTCTTCGTCGGGCAAGTGATGAAGGCCACGCAAGGCAAGGCCAATCCCCAGAAGGTCAACGAGCTGCTGATACAACGGCTCACAGGTTCACCATAGTAACGGAAAGGATGGATATGGGACGACTCTACAGTGACATCACCGAAACCATTGGCAACACGCCGCTGGTGCGGCTCAACAAGGTCACCGCCGGCTTGCGCGCGACGGTGTACGCCAAGTGCGAGTTCTTCAACCCGCTCAGCAGCGTGAAGGACCGCATTGGCCTGGCGATGATCGAGGCGGCCGAGCGCACCGGCGCCATCACCAAGGAAACGATGATCGTCGAGCCCACCAGCGGCAACACCGGCATCGCCCTGGCCTTCGTGTGCGCGGCGCGGGGCTACCAGCTCACGCTCACGATGCCGGAGTCGATGAGCATGGAGCGGCGCAAGCTGCTGCGGTTCTTGGGCGCGGAGTTGGTGCTGACGCCGGCGGCGGAAGGCATGAACGGCGCCATTCGCAAGGCCGAAGAGATCGCCCGCGCCAACCCGAAGGCGTTCGTGCCGCAGCAGTTCAAGAACCCGGCTAACCCGGAGGTCCACCGCCGCACGACGGCGGAGGAAATTTGGAACGATACCGATGGCCAGGTTGATATCCTGGTCGCGGGCGTGGGTACCGGCGGGACGATCACCGGTGTCGCCGAGGTCATCAAGCCACGCAAGCCGGCTTTCCTCGCCGTGGCGGTAGAACCGAGCAATTCGCCGGTGCTGTCGGGGGGCAAGCCGGGCCGCCATTCGATCCAAGGCATCGGCGCGGGTTTCGTGCCGGAGATCCTCAACACCAAGATCATCGACGAGATCATTCAGGTGCAGGACGCCGACGCGATCAAGGTGGCGCGCCGCCTCGGGGCGGAGGAAGGCATCGGCTGCGGCATCTCCAGCGGTGCCAACGTCTGGGCGGCATTGCAGGTGGCCAGCCGGCCCGAGAACGCCGGCAAGCTCATCGTCACGGTTCTGCCCAGCGGCACGGATCGCTACCTGAGCACGGCGCTGGTTGAAGACCTGACGTAGACGTGCTTGGCTGGCCGTAGCTGCCGCAGAGACCGGCGCCCGATGTGCAACCAAGACACCTGCCGTGAAGGCAGACCAAAGGCCAACCCCCGGGCGCTGGCGGCGCTTGCGCGCGCCGGCGCGCTGGTCGTCGTCTGCGCCTTGGTGTTGAGCGGCTGCCACGTTGGTTCACGCGGCCACGACGAGGGTCGCCAGTTTGCGGCGGCCTGGATCGCGGCGATGAACTCGCACAGCGTCGAGCAGGTGCTGGGGTTGTTCGAGCCCAAGGGCACCTATGAAGACCTGAGCAAGACGCCACCGGTCTCCGGCACCGCTTTGCGCGAGTTGCTCTTTCAACAGTGGAGCACGTGGGGCGACCTCACCTACACGCTCACCTCGGTGGTCGCGGAAGGCGATTTGATCGCGCTTGATTGGCAGGTGCGCGGTACCGACCGCGCGGGTAAGACCTTCAGCACCAGCGGCGCGACCTTTATCGAGCGCCGCCACGGCTTCGTGGTACGGGCGCGCTCGTACTACGCCGCGCCGCTACCCCTGGGTCCAGGCGCGGGAGCGGCATCGTGATGCAACCGCCGCTCGAGCGCCGGGGAGCGCCGCTGGCGGCGTTGGCCACCCTCGGCGCGCTCGCGGCCGTTGCGGTCTTGCTCACTTGGCGCCTGGCTGCGATCGGCATGCCGATCGACGATGCTTACATCAGTTTCCGCTATGCGCAGAACTTCGGTGCTGGGCACGGCCTGATCTACAATCTCGGCGAACGGGTCGAGGGCTACACCTGCTTCTTGTGGGTCGCCTTGCTCGGCCTGGCGTATCGACTCGGTGGGGAGATCGAAGCGTGGTCGCGCATTTTCGGGGTTGCTGGCTTCGTGGCTAGCGGCTGGCTGACCTACGCGATCGCGCGGCGGGTGGCGGCGGTCGGCCGCGCGGCGGCTCTCATTGGCGCCGCCATAGTGTTCTTCGATGTCGGCTTCTTGTACTGGTCGATCGCGGGGATGGAGACCACCCTCTTCGCCTTCCTTGTGACACTAGCCCTCTGGCTGTATGTGGCGGACGCGCCCGCGCTGTTGTGCGGTGCCGTCTTCGGGTTGGCGGCGCTCACCCGCCCCGAAGCCCCGGCCTACATGGGCGGACTCGGGCTCGGCATCTTGCTGGTTCGCCCGCAGCAGTGGCGGCGCGTGCGGGACATGGCCGTCGGGTTCGTCGCCGTCTTCACCCCGTTCTTGCTCTGGCGCTGGAGCTATTACGGCTATCCGTTGCCCAACACCTATTACAACAAGATGGGCGGAGAGCTGGTCGGGCGCCTCGGGCGCGGGTTGCTGTACACCTGGAAGGGGCAGAACGTCAGCTGGTTTGCGCTCTTGGCGCTTGGGCTGGTGCCCTTGGCCACACCGCAGCGCGCCCGGCTGTTCCCATTGTACGGGCTGATCGCCGCAGTGATTGCCGGCGTGTTGTACGAAGGCGGCGATGTGTTCGGCTTCGGCCGCTTCTATGTACCGGTGTTGCCGGCGATCGCGGTGGTTGGCGCAGCCGGCCTGCACAGCCTGTGGCCCCAGCAGGCGGGGCAACGTAGCCGGATGCGAGTGGCGCTGGTGGGTGCGCTGGTGGTGTTCCTGCTGGCGGGTAAAGCTTCAGGCAATTCACGGCCGCCGCTGCTGATCAAGGCGCTGAAGGCCACCCAAGCCTTCTACCAACGCCAAGCGCAGCGGGCCGAGCGGGTGCGCGAGCTGACTCGCCCGGGCGACGTCATCGCCACCGTGGCGATCGGCGTGCTCGGGTATCGCAGCGGCCTCACCACCATCGACATGGTGGGGCTCACCGACGAGACCGTCGCTCACACCGCGGTGCCCGGCGTCGGCGTCGGCCTGCCCGGGCACGAACGCTTCAACAGCGCCTACGTGCTCAGCCGCCGGCCAAGTTTCATCTTCATGGAGGAGCCCGAGGAGCCGAGTAATACCGGCCAGAGCAAGAAGGCGGTGCACCTGGTAGGCAGCACCGCGCCGTACTCCCCGGTCCTCGCTGTGCGCGACATGTGGTTCAATGCCACCTTCCGGCGTGACTACGAGTGGGTTGGTTTCGCTTATAAACGCCGCGGCGAATAGCACTTCTTCCGCTACCTCAACGCACGCATTCACCCGGAGCCGCCGTGGCCGTGGCGGTGGTGGAGATCCGGCCAGTGGCGGTGGCCATGCGCTGTGGCTTCGTGTACGTGTCGATGCGAGTGCCACAAAGGCGCTGGCCCGGGATGCTCGTGATCGTGGTGCCCGTCGTCGTGCCGGTGCGCGTGCTCGTGCATAGCCGCGTCATGCTCGTGTGTGTGGGCATGGTTCTCCAAGGTCAGGAGGCCGACCCCGGCGATGAAGAGCAGCGCCGATCCCCCGTGAACTGGACTGAGCGATTCCGCTAGCAGGAGCACGGAGAAGATGACGCCAAAGAGCGGAGCGCTGGCAAAGGCGACCTGTGCTCGGGTGCCGCCGAGCGCCTGTGCCGAGGTGATGTACAACACGATGCTGGCGCCGTAGGCCCAGATGCCGACGAACAGTGCCGCGAGCAGCGGCACGAGCCCCGCGCTGAGCGGGGCCAAAACCAAACCGATGACCAGGTTGGTGGTACCTGCCACCAGCCCTTTCCAGAAGGTGCTCTGGCTCGGTGTCATGCCGTCGATGAGAGCAGTGAGGTGATTATCCAGCCCCCAGCACACGCACGCGAGGAGGACCAGGCCACCGGCCATCATCCCGCTCGGGCCGCTGGGCAAGGCTAGGAGACCTGCTCCAGCGAGGGCGCAGGCCACGCCGGCCCAGCCGCGGAGCCCAAGGTGGTCGCGGAAGACTAAGGTGCCAAGTAGGGCGGTGGCGGCGGTCTCGAATGTGAGCCAGAGCGAAACCGACGTAGCGGTCGCCACGCGAAGGCCGAGCAGAAGCAGCACCGGTCCGCAAATTCCGCCGGCAACGACGGCGCCGAGCAGTCGGAGGCGGTTCAGTTGATCGCTTCGATCCGGCAGGCGAATTCCCCCTCCTCGCCGCGCCGCCGGCAATACTCCAACTGCTGCGCCCAGGTAGAGCAGGCCGGCGAGCTGAAACGGGGAGAGATCCGACAGAAGCAGCTTGCTGGTCGGAGTTGCAGCCCCGAACAGAGCGGCTGCCAGGACGGCGAGTCCTACCGCGCGCATCACCACGTCATTGAACCCGACGGTAGCGGGCAAGGCAAGTTCTCACCCGCAGGGGTGGGAGAGTGCGCTCGCAGGGGTGTGCGACAAATCTGTGGGTAACGTGCAGCCGACCGGGCAAATCCTCACCAGTCAGTACTGTGTACTGTCAGGCCGAGGCCCATGGCCGAGGGACGCAATCTGTCATTCCCGCGAAAGCGGGAATCCACGGCACCGGCTCGGTACGACCCGCCAGCGCAACTGCTTGTCCATAGCGCCAAACGCCGAACTGGATTCCCGCTTTCGCGGGAATGACGGCCATAACACCGAACAGGATCAGGGTCGGCACCACGTTACCCACAAATTTGTCGCGCACCCGGTTAGTGCCCCCGGCGCGAATCGACCGCGGACTAACAGGTTCCGGAGGGGGCAAGCCGTGGCTGGAGGCACGACGGTGGTCGAGCGCGCGGCGCGGCTTCAGCCGGCGCACGAGGGTTGGCGTTCTTCGACTTGCAGGTCAGCGGCGTCTTCGACCGGCTCGCTGCGCTCGCTCGGGCGCGGCAGGGTGAAGTAGAAAGTCGCGCCGCGTTCGACGGCACCATCGGCCCAGATGCGGCCGCCGTGGCGGTGTACGATGCGCTGGACGATGGCCAGGCCGATGCCGGTACCGTCGAACTCGGCGTTGCTGTGCAGGCGCTGGAAGGGGCCGAATAGCTTGCCGGCATAGGCCATGTCGAAGCCGGCGCCGTTATCGCGCACGAAGAAGCCCGCTTCATGCTCGGGGCTGGGGGCTGCAGGCTGGAGGCTGGAGGCGGTGATCGGCAATGTCCCGACCTCGATCAGGGCGTGATCGTGCTTGCCGGTGTATTTCCAGGCGTTGGCCAGCAGGTTTTCCAGCACCAGGCGCAGCAGCCGCGGATCACCTTGCGCCAGCAACCCGTCGGCGATTTCGACCTGCACCCGCCGTTGCGGCTCGCGCCGCCGCAGTTCGGCGGCCACCGAGCGCGCCAGCGAGGTCAGGTTCACGCGCTGGTGGCGCATATCATTGCGGGTGACGCGCGAGAGATTGAGCAGGTCGTCGATTAGTTGCCCCATGCGCGTGGTGCCGGCTTGGATGCGCTGGATGTGTTGCTGCGCTTCGGCGTCGAGCTGAGGGCCGTACTCCTGCACTAAGATCTCGCCGAAGCCGGCGATCGAGCGCAACGGGGCGCGCAGGTCATGAGCGACCGAATAGCTGAAGGCCTCCAGCTCGCGGTTGGCCGCCACCAGCTCGGCGGTGCGCGCGGCCACCCGCCGCTCCAGTTCGGCGGCGCGCTCCGCCAGCGCCCGCTCCGCCTGCTTGCGCTCGCTGATGTCACTGAACACCACGACCGCGCCGGCGATGCCGCCGTTGCCGGTAATCGGGGTGCTGACGTACTCGACCGGGAAGCTGCTGCCGTCACCTCGCCAGAAGCATTCGTCGCTGACCCGGTATACAGCGCCGTCGTGAAAGGCGGCAAAGATCGGGCAGTCGCTCGCCGGATACGGCTGACCGTCACCACGCGAATGGTGAATCTGTGCGTGCATGTTGCAGCCGAGCAGCTCCTGCGGGCGATAACCGAGCAGCCGGGCGGCGGCGGCATTGACGAAGGTGGCCCGGCCTTCGCGGTCCAGCCCGTAGATGCCTTCGCCGGCAGCTTCGAGAATGAGATCGACACGCGCTTCCAATGAGCTGGCGTAACCGGCCAAGGCCTGGCGCACCCGCGCCAGCTCGGCGAACACCGCCACTTTCGAGCGCAGGATTTCGGGCACCACCGGCTTGGTGAGATAGTCGACCGCACCAAGGGCATAGCCGTGGGCCGCCGTGCCCTCGTCCTTGCTGGCGGTGACGAAGATGATCGGCGTGCCGCGCGAGCGCTCGCGCGAGCGGATTTGCGCCGCGGTCTCGAACCCGTCCATGCCGGGCATGACCAAGTCGAGCAGAACGACGGCAAAGTCGTGCGCCAGCACTTGGCGCAGGGCCTCGACCCCCGAGTGCGCCTTGATCAGCTGGTAATCGCAGCCGTCGAGCATTGTCTCCAGCGCCAGCAAGTTGTTGGGCTTGTCGTCGACCAGCAAGACCTTGATCGTGGTGCCGTCGTTGCTGTTGGTCATGGTTCCGCTCCGGTCTCCGTGCGCGGCGCGGCGGGGCGTTGTCCTGCCGCCGCGAAGGCGCAGCGCGGGCAGGTGCTGCGGCCGTCACCATTGAGACAACGCACCCGGCGCAGCACGCGGCCACAGCCGGCACAGGTGATTGCCGGCGTGCCTTCTACCCGCAGCAACGTTCACGAGCGGCTGTCCAGTGCGACATGGACCGGCGTATGTCGCAGCAGACAAACGTGCAAATGCTCGACCAGCAGTTCGCGCGCGTAGCCGCTCGGCGCCGCCACAATCAATCCGCCGCCGGCAAATGAAATATGCGCCACCCCCTTCATGCCTCACACTCGTTGTTACGATACCCCAACCGCGCGCACTGCCAAGGGACGGCAGTGGAATCATCGCGTAGGACGATGCCGACAGACTTCCCGCCTCGGACGGCGCCCACGGGCTTCGCGCTTCGGATTACGGATTACGCCCCCGCGGAGCGGAGTCGTAGAGACGCGGCGCGGGCGAGAGCAACACGCGAAGGGATGCGGGTAGAGCGATGGCGCGCACAGCGGGCGTGCTTCAAGTCAAATCGCCGGCCGGAGGAAATGCCTCCCTCTCCCCGCATGTTTTTGCGGGGAGAGGGTCGGGGTGAGGGGCTCGCCCGTTTTTCGGCGCAGCGAAGGACACGAAGAGCTCGAAAGATGAACCCCTCACGCCAGCCCTCTCCCCGCAAAACGATGCGGGGAGAGGGAGCGGAGTCGTAGAGGGGAGACGCGGCGCGAGGGAACACCACGCGAAGGGCTGCCGGTAGGGCGGTGGTGCCATGACAGCGGTCGAGTTTCAGGTCAGGAGCGCGGCAATCCGAAGCGTGCTCGCTCGGTGCGCTCTGTGCCTCTGTGGTTGGCCGGCTCCTCTTTCAATCCGCAATCGATAATCACACCAGGCCGCCACGGATAGCGTAGGCGATCAGGTCGGCGGTGGTCTTCATCTCCATCTTCTCCAGCATGCGGGTGCGGTAAGTGCTGACGGTCTTCACGCTCACGCCCAGGGTGTGGGCAATCTCTGTGACGGTCTTGCCGGAGGCCAGCAGGCAGAGGATCTCGAACTCGCGGTCGGAGAGCACAGCGTGCAGTGGGGCCTCGCCCTGGTCGCCCCAGGCCAGCAGCACCTTCTCGGCCAGTGACGGGCTGACGTAGCGCCCGCCGCTGACTACTTTATGGACAGCCTCGCGCAGCTGCTCGGGCGCGCTCTCTTTGGTCAGGTAGGCGGCGGCGCCGGCCTTCAACGCCCGCACGGCGTACTGATCCTCGGCGTGCATCGTCAGCACCAATACGGGCACGTCGGGCTGGTAACACTTGGCTTGCTTCAACACGTCCAGGCCGTGGCGATCGGGCAACATCAGGTCGAGCACGAAAACGTCCCAGGGTTCGGCCTGCAACTTGGCCAACGCCTCGTTGCCGCTGGCGGCTTCGCCGATCTTGCCGATCAGCGGGTCGTCGCCCAGCAACTGCTTGAGCCCCTCGCGGACGATGGGGTGGTCGTCGCAAACCAACACTTTCAGCATGGGTCTGGCTCCGAATCCGGCCGCTCGCCGCCGCCAAGCGGCAATCGCACGCTGAGCGTGGTGCCGGCGCCGGGCTCGCCGTTGATTGCCAGCTCTCCGCCCCACTGCTGGGCCCGTTCACTCATACCAAGCAAGCCCAAGCCCGTCGGCCGGGAGGATTGCTCGGGGGTGATACCGACACCATTATCGCGTACAGTCACCTGCAGTGCGCCAGCGTCCTGGATTACGTCGATGGTGACGGTATCGGCTTGCGCGTGGCGGGCGACGTTGGTCAGTGCCTCCTGCACGATGCGGAAGACGGCAACCGCACGGTCGCGGTCGGCGCTCAGCGCCAGCGCCGGCATGGTCAGCACACAACGGATGTCGCAGCGCCGTTCGAACTCGCCCGCCTGCCATTCCAGCGCCGGGCCCAGGCCGAGGTCGAGCACCGCCGGCCGCAGGGCAGCGCCGATGCGGCGCACCTCCCGCACGGTCTTGTCGATCAGCCGGCCCATCTTGTCAGCGTGCAACGCCAGCTCCGCCTGCTCCGGCGACAGCCGCTGTTTGAGCCAGGCCAGGTCGAGCTTCAGCACCGTCAGCGCCTGACCGAACTCATCGTGGATCTCGCGGGCGATGCGCAGGCGTTCTTCTTCCTGGGCCGCGTGCAAGCGTGCCGCGAGGGCGCGCAGCGCCTGGCGCGAGCGCAGCAACTCCTGGCCGGCTTGCCGCCTGTCGGTGATGTCTTCGCTGGTGCCGACGTAGCCCAGCAGCGAGCCGTCGTCGGCCCGCATCGGGGCGGCGCCGGCTCGCACCCAGCGTACTTGTCCATCGGGGCGCCGGATACGAAACTCGCGCCGAAACTCCCGGCCCTCGCCCACCGCCGCGGCCCATTCGGCAATGACGCCGTCAAGGTCGTCCGGATGCAGCCACTGCCGCCAGCGCTCGCCCAACGACTCGGCAAAGCTCACCCCGGTGATCCGCTGCCAGGCGGCGTTGGTGTAAGTGCAGCGACTGCCCTTGTCGGTGGTGAAAATGCCGATGGGCGAGCAGGCGCACAGCGAGCGAAAGCGCTCCTCGCTCTCCGCGATCGCCGCTTCCGCTTGCTTGACCGTAGCCACCTGCACCCGCAAGTGCTCGTTAGCCCGCTGCAACTCCCGGGTGCGTTCGCCCACCTGCAATTCGAGCTGCTCGTGCGCCTGCCGCAGCGCCAGCTCCGCTTGCTTGCGCTCGGTGATGTCCAACCAACTGCCGGTGGTCTCGATCGCACAACCGAAGCGGTCATAACGCACGGTGGCCTGGTCGAAGAACCAGCGGTAGTTGCCATCAGCGCACTGCCAGCGATATTCCACGCTGATCGCCCCACTGGCGATGATCCCGGCGAACTCGCGCAACACCCGCTCGCGGTCGTCCGGGTGCAAACGCGAGGCCCAAAAGTCGGGCTGCTCGATGAAACTCGCCGGGGCAAAGCCGCTCACCCGCTCGATGCTGTCGCTGACCCAGGTGGTGAGGGTGCTGGCGGTTTCGCAGCAATACACCACCACCGGAATCGAGCCCAGGACGTGTTCCAGGTGAGCTGAGGCGTTATCGAGGCCAACCCGCCGCAAGGTAGCGCCGCCGGTACGGCCACGCGGCGGAAGGCGGGAAACGCCCCTACTCTGATCACGCGCGGCCCGTTTGGCTTGCATCGGTCGGTGCCTCGTTCCCCGGTCTCGTGCACTACATGCTGGCGATTGCGTGATCTATATCCTAGCTCGCGGCGTCTGGGAAGAATATTTCGCAGCCGGCGAGATCAGGCTCTGTAGGTGCCAGAAACACACGAGCCCCTGACCCCGACCCTCTCCCCGCAAAAAATGCGGGGAGAGGGTCGGGGTCACGCGAGGAGAGGGGGCGGGATTTGTGGCTTGTGGCTTCATGGGGCTTTGGGGATGGTCACGTAGAAGATGCTACCTCCTTCGGGGTTGTCCTCGATCCAGACGCGGCCGTGGTGGGCCTGCATAATCCGTTTGACAATGGCCAGACCCAGGCCGGTGCCTTTCACTCCCTTTTGATCGAAACGGGCGAAGCGGGTGAAGAGCTGGGGCTTGTCGCTGTCGGCGATGCCGTCGCCCCAGTCCTTTACCGCCACGCTGTAGCAGTCGCCGCCATCGCTCAGGCTGGCCTCGATGCGCTGGCCGGCGGGGGAGTACTTGATGGCGTTGTTCAGCAGGTTGGTGAAGACGTTACTGAGCAGCGGGCTGGCGGCGGCGAAACACTCGCCGCTGCCGCGATAGCGCAGCTGCTGGTGCTTCTGCGCCGCCAGCTCCTGCACCTCGCTGAGCGCGGCGTGCATGAGGGCATCGAGATCGAGCGGTTGCAGCTCCAACGCCTCAGGTGATTCGAGCCGCGAGTACAAGCTGGCGGCGCGGATGATCTCGGCCAGCTTGAGCGCGTTGCTCTGCGCCGTATGCGCCAGCTCCCGTTGCAGCTCGGTGCCGGCATCCTCGGCCAGCAAGTCGGTGGCGCCCTGGATCACCATCACCAGGTTCATGATGTCGTGGCGAATGATGTCGATGAACAGGTTCCTGATATTGAGCGCCTCTTCGAGCTGCGCCGTGCGCTCGCCGAGAGCGCGCTCGAGGCGCTTGCGCGCCATGGCATGGTAAATGGCGCGCGTCAGCACGTGGCTCGTCAATTCACCTTTGACCAGGTAGTCCTGCGCCCCGGCCTCTACCGCCCGGATCGCCAGCTCGGTGTCATCGAGTCCCGTGAGCACGATGATGGGCAAATCGCCGGCGTGGGCTTGCACCGTCGCTAACGTCGCCAAGCCCATACTATCGGGCAGTGACAAATCGAGCAGCACCGCATCGAACGCCGCCTCGCGCAGGCACTGCACCGCCGCCACCACCGAGTCACGCCAAGTGAGCGCAAAGCCGCCCGGCGCCGCCTCGGCGAACAACTCCTGGATCATCCGAGCATCGCCCGGATTGTCCTCAGCCAACAGCAAGCGGGCGGCATGCGCGATTTCGGATTGCGTAGATTGCGGATTGCTGATTGCGGACCACTCCACTGGGGATTGCCGATTACGGAATGCGGATCGCAGACTCGGCGGATTTCCGGCTTCCGGGCCCGGCCCGATCGGCGTTCGGTGCTCCATATGCAATCCGCTCGTCGTTCATGATGACCTTACCTCTTGCCCGGGTGATGAGCGTAACCACCTAGCGTGCCACCATACGAAGCGGAGAGTCTGGGCGTACAAAGCGCGCCGCCGGCTCATCCTCTCTCGCAGCGTTGCGAAGGCCGCGCCCTGGCTCTCCTATTTGTGGCGCTGGCGGCTGCTCCGGCCGCACGCGCAGGCTGTCACCTTCGCTGGCACGCGATTCGCCTAATCAACACTCCCATCGAACGATTGGCGCAGCGGGACGAAGGTCGGTAGCGCGATGTGAGTCGCCGCGGAAGCTCCGCGGGAGCCGGGGTAGTCGGATAACTCCTACGGCGGGGGTCAAGTGACAGGAGGCGAGCATGGCAACTACGGAACGTTCGGGTGAACCTAACGCCGGCTTTGACGTCCGGCAGCTGCTCAATGCGCTGCAGGCCGTCAAACGCGGCGACTTCTCGGCGCGCTTGCCGGCGGACTGGACCGGCATCGACGGCAAGGTGGCGGACACTTTCAATGAGGTGGTCGAGTTGAACGCCCGTTTGGGGCGCGAACTCGATCGCGTCAGCCGCGTCGTCGGCAAGGAGGGCAAGCTCTCCCAGCGCGCCGTCTTCAAAGACGTCGGCGGCTCGTGGGCCGGCATGATGGAGTCGATCAACACCCTGGTCAGCGACTTGGTCACTCCCACGGTTGAGATCACCCGCGTGATCGGCAGCGTGGCCAAAGGCGACCTGGCGCAGAGTGTGGCGATGGAGGTCGACGGCCGGGCACTGCAAGGCGAATTCCTGCGCACCGCCCGCACCGTCAACACCATGGTCGAGCAGCTCGGCACCTTCGCCTCCGAGGTCACCCGCGTCGCCCGCGAGGTCGGCACCGACGGCAAGCTCGGCGGCCAGGCCACAGTCACCGGCGTCGCCGGCACGTGGAAGGACCTCACTGACAGTGTCAACTCGATGGCCGCCAACCTCACCGGCCAGGTGCGCAACATCGCCGACGTGACGATCGCGGTGGCCAACGGCGACCTCTCCAAGAAGATCACCGTCGATGTGCGCGGCGAGTTCCTGCAGTTGAAGGACGCCATCAACACCATGGTCGATCAGCTGCGCTCGTTCGCCTCCGAAGTCACCCGCGTCGCCCGCGAGGTCGGCACCGACGGCAAGCTCGGCGGCCAGGCGATCGTGCCGGGTGTCGCCGGGGTGTGGAAGGACCTCACCGACAACGTCAACTCAATGGCCGCCAACCTCAGCGGCCAGGTGCGCAACATCGCCGACGTCACCACCGCGGTGGCCAAGGGCGACCTCACCCGCAAGATCACCGTCGATGCCAAAGGCGAAATCCTCGAACTCAAGAACACCGTCAACACCATGGTCGATCAGCTCAGCTCGTTTGCCGCCGAGGTCACCCGGGTGGCGCTCGAAGTCGGCACCGAGGGCAAGCTCGGCGGCCAGGCCGAAGTCAAAGGGGCGGCCGGCACCTGGCGCGACCTGACCGAGAGCGTCAACGGCATGGCCGCCAACTTGACCGCGCAAGTCCGCAACATCGCCGAGGTCACCACCGCGGTGGCCACCGGCGACTTGCGCCGCAAGATCACCGTCGATGCCAAAGGCGAAATCCTCGAACTCAAGAACACCATCAACACCATGGTCGATCAGCTCGGCTCGTTCGCTTCCGAAGTCACCCGCGTCGCGCGTGAGGTCGGTACCGACGGCAAGCTCGGCGGCCAAGCCGAAGTCAAAGGCGTCGCCGGCACTTGGCGCGACCTGACCGAGAGCGTCAACGGCATGGCCGCCAACTTGACCGCGCAAGTCCGCAACATTGCCGAGGTCACCACCGCGGTGGCCAAAGGCGATCTCACCCGCAAGATCACGGTCGATGCCAAGGGCGAGATTCTCGAACTCAAGAGCACCGTCAACACCATGGTCGATCAGCTCAGCTCCTTCGCCTCTGAAGTCACCCGCGTCGCCCGCGAGGTCGGCACCGACGGCAAGCTCGGCGGCCAAGCGCAGGTGCCGGGTGTGGGCGGTACGTGGAAAGACCTCACCGACAGTGTCAACGGCATGGCCGCTAACTTGACCGGCCAGGTACGCAACATCGCCGAGGTCACCACCGCGGTGGCCAAAGGCGATCTCACCCGCAAGATCACGGTCGATGCCAAGGGCGAGATTCTCGAAC